>JAAEQG010000084.1 GCA_024231775.1 bacterium | reverse complement strand
TGTTTAATCGCGACGGGAGCCGCGTGCTCACCCTGAGCCAGGACAAAACGGCGCGGCTGTGGGATTCGGCCACCGGGGCGCCTGTCAGATCCATGCTCCAGGATCAACGCCCCGTCATGGGCGTGGTGTTCAATCGCAACCGGAGCCGCTTACTCACCCGGAGCTCTGATAAAACGGCGCAGCTCTGGGATGCCACCTCCGGCACCCCGGTCGGACCCCCGCTCCAGCATCAAAAAGGGGTCCTGGACTCTGTGTTCTCAGATGACGATAGCCGCCTGCTAACCTGGAGCTTCGACACGGCGCGGCTGTGGGATTGCGCCACCGGTCAGCCGCTTGGGCCCACGTTTCAGCATCCCCTCCCAATCATGCGCGCCATGTTCTCAGGTGACAATAGCCGCGTGCTCGTCCGGAGCTGGGGCAATACGGCACAGCTGTGGGATGCGGCGTCCGGTGAACCTATCGGACCGGCCATGCGGCACCAGGACACATTCCGGGGCGCAGTGTTCCCAAGCCACGACGATAGGCCCAAGCCTAGCGCGGCCAGCATCTCTACGGCGCGGCTGCTGCATGCCCCGGTTATCAGAGGCGCGGTTCTTTCCAACGACAAAAAGCGTCTGCTTACCTGGGGCCTGGACCGCACGGCGCGGCTCTGGCAGGCCTCAACTGGCCAGCCCGTCGGACCCGCGATGCGCCACCACAACGTCGTCAGAGGCGCGGCTTTCTCAAACGACGATAGCCGTGTGCTCACCTTCAGCGATGACCACACCGCGCGGCTCTGGCAGGCCGCCACTGAAATGCCGAACGGAACCACGCTGCAGGATCAGAACACGGTCAGAGGCGCGGTCTCCTCCCGTGACGATAGCCGTGTGCTCACCTTCGACAGTAGGTACGTGCTGTCCTTCAACGGTTCCGCTGCCGAGCTGTGTGATGCCTCCAATCGTGCGCAGTGTGGTCCCGCAATGCAACATGAAGGCCTGGTTGGGGCAAAGCTCTCAGGCGACGATAGAATGGTGCTTACCTGGGGCGAGGACCGGACGGCGCGGCTGTGGGATGCCGCCACCAGTGAGCAAATCGGCCGCGCGCTGCAACATCGAGGCGCGGTCAATGGGGCGGAGTTCTCAGGCGACGATAGAATGGTGCTTACCTGGAGCAATGACTGCACGGCGCGGGTGTGGGATGCCTCCACCGGCGTGCAGGTTGGCCGCGTTATGCTGCATGAATCCCAAGTCGTCGGTGCGCAGTTCTCAGGCGACAACAGACGGGTGCTCTCCTGGGACCATCGGACGGTGCGCCTGTGGGATGCCGCTACCGGTGAGCAAATCGGCCGTGCACCAGATCAAAAATGGGGGTCGGAAAATGGCGCGGAGTTCTCAGCTGACGATAGCCGCGTGCTCCTCTGGGGTAATGACAACACGGCGCAGCTGTGGGATGTCGGGGGCGACCTCGACTTTCCTGCTGACTCCATCCTGCTGCAGGTCCGTGCCATCACCGGGACGGAATTCCTACCCCAGAGCCTGGAAGTCAATAACATCTGGCCTGGACGCTGGCGCCAAATCAAGCGTGAATGGGAGAGAATCGCCCGCGCCCATTACCTGGTCTGCCAGTACCCCCGCTACAACCTCTGGCGCCGCTTTCACCCAGAAGAGGCGGAGTCAATTCGGCCTGTCGATTGAGGCTATGCCAGCACCAACCCCAGCCTTCTTTCCTGTCAGGGATTTGGTGAACCATAAATATCGTGCACTTACTGGAAATTGTGGTTTTTGCGACAGGCCTTCAGATGCGCCAGGGGGATCCGAGCTCATAGGCCATCGTATCATGAAGGTTGCGCTCGACAGCGCCAACTACCCGGGCCAGCACTTCGTGCCCCTGCTCGAACCTGACTTGCTTTATGTCGGCGTGAGAAGCCTGCAAGAGCCGGCGCCGGTTCTGGAGAACGAAACGGCGGATCAATACCTTGCCGTCAACTCGCACCACCACGGTCGTTAACGAGCGCGGTCGCACTTCCCTGGGATCGACAACGATGGCGTCGCCTGGCATCAGGAAGGGACGCATGTCGTCGTTTGTAACCCGCCTCACCACGCACTCCTCGCTGGTCACCAGGTCCCGCGATACCGGCCATCGACCAGTAATCCTCTGGCCCGGACTGCCGTCCCAAAATGGCACGAAGGGCAACGAGAAAAAACCGTCGTCAAGGCGGGGCCCGCCCAGGAGAGTAGCCTCTGCCGCTTCTGAGGTGGTCGGCAACTCGCCAACCAACATGCCAGGAGTGACCTCGAGCGCCTTGGCCAACGCCTGTAAGCGCTCGGCGTTGGGTGAGGTCTTGCCGTTTTCGTAGTTGCTGATCGTGTTACTCCCGATCTTTGACAGTTCCGCCAGCTTCTCCTGGGACAGATGCTTATGCTTCCGCCAGTTCGAGATCCTCTGACCGATTAGCACGGCAACTTCGTTTCCCTTATCCATGGCGCGCTTATCTTATGGTAAACCTAAATACCGTGTCCACACCAGGAATTGTGCATTTAGCCGGAGTCCAATTTCTTGTTCGCGCAGTATTTTGTGGGCACGCGGTTTCTTGTGCGTCAGTGTCGGGTGGCTAACCCACCTCCGGTACTCCGGTGCCGGGACGCGGTGACTTGACACTTCCCTGTGGGCTGGTAGGGTGGGTTTGGGCCTGGCCGTCAATGTAAGGCAGCCCGCCGTCGGAGGTTGAATAGTGCAAAGCTGTGCTCACCGCTTCGTCGCAACTACGTTGGCAATGATCGCCGCGATCTCGGCCGGGGCCCTCGAACTCGAACGGAAGGCGCCTCCCGAGTACGAACTTCGGCTGGCCCCGATGCTGACCCCGGTCGAGCATGTTCTCTCTTCTGAGGTCGCTGGCGACGATGAGGCAGGAGGGGTTATCCTGCTCGACGAGAGTATCCGGCTGGTGCGCGAAGACGGTGGCCGCATCCGCGTAATCCATCGGGTCTACAAGGCCTTCACCGAGGCCGGGGCCAAGGGCATCGCGCGGATTCACCTGCCCTACCCGGCCGATCTGCAGCAGCCTCACCTGCTGGTGGCGCGAACGATTCGACCGGATGGTACCCGGATCGACGTGGCCCCTGAGGCGGCGTTCGTGC
>JAAEQG010000083.1 GCA_024231775.1 bacterium | reverse complement strand
TTCGTCTTCGCATGGGCTTACGGTCAGGGTGACTTGGCATGTGTCTGTCAGGCCCGCTGCGTCGGTGGCGGTGAAGGTGATTAGGGTGTCAGAGGCAATCATCGTGCCTGGCTCGGGTGACTGGGTGATGACCAGCGCGCCGCAGTTGTCGGTGGCGACGACATCCGCCGTCAGGTCCGGTAGGCCGACGAGGCAGTCGCTGTAGAGACTCAGCGGCCCGGGATCGGCGGCGCACTGGGTAATGGCCGGGGGGGTGGTATCCTCGACGGTGACAGTGAGGGCACAGGAATAGACGAGCCCCGCGGCGTCGATGGCGGCGAGCGAGACACGGGTGTTCGCCGAGATGATGGTGCCCGCGGGTGGCGACTGCAGGATGGTTGGTGTGCCACAGTTGTCGGTGGCGACGACCTCCGCCGTGAAGTCGGGCAAGGGGACACCGCAATTGCTGCCGAGGTCGAAGGGGCCAGCGTCGGTGGGACAAGAAGTAATCACCGGTGCTTGGCTGTCCGCGGCACATTCGCCCTCGTCTTCGCCCTCGCCGTATTCACCAAGCTTCACCACGAAGCCATCACTTTCGCCATTGTGGGTGGTGTCCCAAGCACCGGAGACCCAGCCGGAGGACGAGGTCGAGCCCGCGACCAGGATGTTCCCGCTGCCGTCCGCTACGATGCCATAGCCCAACTCTGAGCCGTTCCCACCCAGGTAGGAAGACCAGACATGCGCGCCTGACGGTGTCAGTTCTGCAACGAAAGCATCATAATCCGGGCGGTGCTCTCCCTCCTCCCACTCACCCTCGTTGCCGCCATCGTAGGTGGTATCCCAACCGCCGGAAACCCAACCCGAGGATGAGGTCGAGCCCGTGACCAGGACGTTTCCACTGGCATCTACCGCAATGCCCAAGCCATCGTCGTCATGGTTTCCGCCTAGATAGGAGGACCAGACATGTTCGCCAGAAGAGGTCAGTTTCACGACGAAGCCATCACTGTCGTATCGGCACTCCCCTTCCCCGGGAAAACACGGCCCA
>JAAEQG010000082.1 GCA_024231775.1 bacterium | reverse complement strand
TAACTGTCCTTGACCAGTTGTGGGCCGCTCTGGGCGATGCCGGACACCGGTGAGTAGATCGCCAGGTAGCACCCGACCAAAGCCAGCCCCGCCGGCCAACGGCGACCGGAGACAATGATCGCCACCAACGCAACCAGTACGCCAATGAAAGTGACGACGAACCGCAACTCGAACGGGTTTCTCTGCACCTGGATCAGTTCGTAGAGCGGAACCAAATCGGTCGGCAAGAGTGTCTTCCAGAAGTAGAACCCCGCCCCATAGACGACCTGAACCACGCGCGGGGTGAGCCCATGTTCGGTCAGCGGTTTTAGCGTATCAACCTGCCCGCCTTGGGCGTCGATCGCCTTCTGCGCAATCAGCGCCGCGACGATTACGAAAGGCACTTTCTCCAGACACGCCTGCAATGTCTCCCGAGACAGCCAGGGCCGGCCCGAGACACCAAACCGACGCAGAGGATAGAAATCGAGGATGATCAGCACCGCCGGAATGGTCATCCCCCATGCCTTGGAGAGCACCGACAGGATGAAGACCACAACCGCACATCCATACCACAACCACCGGTGACGTGACGCGGTGCGCGAACGCAGATACAGACTGATCGTCACAATGAAGAACAGACCGGAAAGCAGGTCGCGCCGTTCGGTCACCCAGACCACGGACTCGACCCGCAGCGGGTGAACCGCGAAGAACAGCGCCGCCAACGCACCCGCCACCCGCAGGACCGATCCAGAAGCCGAGCCGCCCGCACTCAACGCCAGCAACCGCACCGCCAGAAAGTAGAATGCCACCGCACACCCGGCGTGCAGCAACATGTTGGTCAGGTGATAACCGCGCGGCTCCATGCCGCAGCGCAGATAGTCCAAACCCAGGGAGACCCAGCTCAGCGGCTGCCAGTGCCCCATCTTGGTGGTCTGGAACATCCACTGGAGGTGTGTCCAGCTCAGCCCTCGGTAGTTCGGGTTATTGAGGAAGAGCTTGTCGTCGTCCCAGTTGACGAACCCTGCGTCCAACGCGGGCCAAAAGGTGACCAGGGCAGCCACCGCCACCACTAGGGGCAAGAGCCAAGACACCCAGATCGGCGCCCGCGCGGTGGGCGACCACTCCAGCGCCAGGGGCGGATCCGCCGGCGCATCGCGCACCGCTCCGGTTCGCCTTCGCTTGCCTCTCTTGCCACGGGCCGTCATGCCTATCTCCGGTCTTCGCGCGGACAGGGTAGCAGACCACACCAGTTCGGGCGAGCCAGGATGCGATGGCGGGCAGAGGTTCGATGAAACAGGAGATGTCGATCGGAGGGTC
>JAAEQG010000081.1 GCA_024231775.1 bacterium | reverse complement strand
TGCTCGTCTTCGCGGTGATGGCCGGGCTGCTGCTGCTGATCGGCGTAGTGGTCAACAACGGCATCGTCATGATCGAGCACATCAACCAGTAATGAGTGGCACCTTGGCCGTGATCCGCTCGGGCTTTCCAGACCGTGCCTCAAATCGCCAACTCAATGCCCATGCAGAGTCAACCTCAGCCGCCCTTCCAGGAGTCGAGGACCTCTGGGAGGTGCTCCGGGTGGGCAATCAGGCCCACGTTTGCCGCAGCCAACCAGAGCTGGCGATCGAACGTCACCATCGCGACCGCGTCTTCGAGAACCTCCCGCCAGGTCACCGCCGCCGCCAGTTGGACGGCGTCGTATCCGCGTATCCCTTGTTCCCAGCCGAGCAACGCAGCTCGCTCCAGCATGAATTCAGTGACCGGGATGCGAATGAAGCCGGACCATTCGCTGTGGAACGATTGGCGTGCCGTTTCGGCGTCCTCCGAGGTCAGAGCGCCGCGCCGGAGAGCCCCGGCCAGGGCTGTCACCACCTCGACGCGGCTGATCATCGAGGTCGCGACCGCGGGTGCCTCGGCGATCGCCCGCATCACCATCTCCGCGCCAGGCTCTGCAACGTACCGCTTGACCAGGGCGCTGGCGTCAAGGTAGGAGGAGATCATTCGCGGTCTTCGAGGAGGATCTCAGAGACGGTCTGGGAACCTCGGAGAGGGACTCTGGGAACACTCGGTGGAAGTTTCCGACCGTCCCAAGCGATGACGTTGGCCTCGGTCAACTGCGCGAGGCGTTCTTCGATCGATGGCCTCACCGGCACCAGTTGACCCACCGGTTTGCCGCGTTCTGTGATGACCAGGCTGGCTCCCGACTTGACCTGGCGCAAATAGCTGCTGAAGCCCGACTTGAACTCGCGGATTCCGACGGTGGTTTCTGGCATCTGAATTTCCCTCGCTCCGGCCTGATCCACAGGCCATTTTAGCGGATGAGGCTCTTGACGCGCAATCACTCCTGCTCTCGCCCAGCGATTCCGCAATCAGACCGACTACGGAATCGCTGGCTCTCGCCGTTCTCGCCGTCGTGGCTCCGCCGGGAGACGGTTCGGCTAGGGCGGGGAGAGCAGGCCGACGTGCCCGTTCGCGCCCCCGAACGCGGGTCATGTCGCGCTCGCGCGCGGCTACGAACGACTGCTGGCCTTCAACCTCCGCCACCGCCACGATCTCGAGCGGCGAGATTTCCAGCGATCGTCCGAGCACGCCGACGGTGAGGTCGTTGAGCTCCTCCGAGGGCCGCAGGTGCGCCCATGCGTTGACCGCGCGGCTGCTGAGCTCGACGAGGACGCCGCCCTTGTTCTTGGGGAGGAAGCGTGGTGACCTGCTCATTCCATCTCCTTGGGCGTCGCCCCGGCCTTGCCCTGCCCGGCTCAGCAGCTGAGCCGACGCCGTCGATCCGTTGTCGTCGATGCCGGCCCGCTGGGCGTCGGCTCAAGCCCCCTCAGGGGGAGAGCCGGACCGCTCTCCAGCGGCAAACAACGCTCTCACCCTCTATAAGACGTAAAATGGTCCGCCAATCTGGCAGGGAATTTCGACTTTTTTCAGCAGCGGCGGCGTAAGCGATCGCATATCGGCCTCCTGGGTCACCCCGGCCTCCTCAAGGTGCGCGACGCTTCTCAACTGCGGAGGGCCTTCTATGAGCTCATCCGCCAGAGTCGAATCCGCCACGAGCAGCAGGCTCCAGGCATTGTAGGGACGGTATGAGGGGGACGGCCGCCGAAGCGGCCGTCCCGGTTGTGGCGTAGCGCTGGACGTACCTACTGTTTGGTGGCAGAGAGTTCGCCGATGCCTCCGATCATGAGGTAGTT
>JAAEQG010000080.1 GCA_024231775.1 bacterium | reverse complement strand
GGCCTGAGGGCGGTCGCGTCGACACTCGTCCTCGTTTTGAGACTTGCGTGGCGGAGGGTGGAGGCAGGGCTAAGACCCCAATAACGCATGATCGCGCAAGAGGCCCAGTTTCCAGATCACGCGCCATGTACTTGTGGTAGACGGACCCCGGGCGCTCCCGTTTGAGCGAACCGGTGCGGTCCTCAGACGAGTGGACCGGCGTGGCCCTCTTCGTGAGGCATCCGCCAGGCATCCTCGTCGTGCTCTTTGACAAGTGAATACGGTCCAGGAGTCCGCGAACCGCGTGCGCCGGCCCCATGAGATGGCGCTACGCGTCTATCCGCTGAACGACTCCTGAAACTCCGCGTAGTCCGCCAGGTCCGCGTCCCCGTCGTCGTCCAGATCGGGATCGACGCATACCGGGCAGCCCGCTGCGGGCGCGGCGTCCGGACCGGCGATGCACTGCTCGAGATCCGCGTAGTCCAACGAATCGACGTCGCCGTCGTCATCGAAGTCGCCCAGCAGAGACATGTTCGTCTCCCCCGGCGTGTACGCCCTCAGCGTGATGATGCACGGCGTACCGTCGGCGTAGCGCCCCTCGGATACGTCGGTGGTCTGGGCTCCGAATACGACGGTGTCGATCTCCGCCAGGCAGTTGGACCTGCTGTCGAACAGCCCGATCTCCTCGCCGCTCTTGCCCAGTTTGAAATTGGCGTGCAATGGGCCGTCGCCGGCGTCGTCGTCCGCCCAGATCAAGAGGAACCCGCCAGGCGGTATGGTGGTCTCGTCCGGGATGCGCCACTGGGTCATGTCGTCGAGATCGTCCGTCAGGTGCATTCCGCCCAGATCGACCGGAAAGGTCTCCGCGTTGTACAGCTCAAACCAGTCCTCGTACTGGCCCATCTCGTCAGTGATGGCCCCATCGTTGTCAGCCATCCATTCGTTGATGTACACCGCGGGCACCGGCCCGGGCTCGGGCGGGGGTCCGCCGGAGTTGTCATTGCCCAGCTCGGGGGTGACATTCGTAAACGTCTCCAGGGTGGCGGCTCCGTCCGGGTAGCGCCCATAGGAGACGTTGCCCTGCAGAGGTGGATAAGCAACGTAATCAATCAGCACGTTGCCGTTGGCATCGTCGTGGTAGAGGCCCACGCCCTCCCCCGCCACCGCCAGCTTGAACGTCGCGTGCAGGGGGCCTTGGACAGCCTCGTTGTCGCACCATACCAGCAGGAACTCGCCGCTGGGGATGGTCGTGCCCGCAGGAATCTCCCACTGGGTCGGATTGCCCGGATCGTCGGTGAGGTACATACCCCCGAGGTCGGCGGGAGCAGCCCCGCCGTTGTAGATCTCCACCCAATCGTCATAGTCTCCGGCGCCGTCCGAGTTGATGTCGCAGTTGTAGGCGAGTATCTCGTTGACGTAGAGCTCCGGAAGCGCGGTCGGCTCGGGCACGGTGGCCCGCAGGCTGGCGGTGCGGGCTTCGATGTAGGGCTTGACCCCCCATCCCCAGGGGTTCTGTCCGCTGCTGAAGGTTGTCGGCGTGGTGAACGCCAAGGGAAAATTCGTGTTGTTGAACATGCTTGGGTAGTCGTTGTTCGGCGGCGCATAGGAGTCCACCCAGGCATACGGACCGACCATTGCCGCAATAACATCGATCTGGGCCTCGACGGTGTCCAGGGTGAACGGTCCCTCCACCGCCGGCGGGGCGATCACCTCGACGACGGTGTAGTTCAGATACGCACCCGGTGTCGAAGGCGTAGACCAGTCGGGCGTGGAAACCGCCGGGTTGCTCAGATGATCGACTCCCGGATCGCTCGATCCCCCACCGGTTGCCACTACGTCAAAGGCGAAGACGTCGTCTTCGCTCAACTCCAGATCACTCAGCGGAACCGCATAACTGATGCGGCCATTGGCCTTGTCCGTCAGGTCTATGGAGAGACCACCTCCCGGCTGATACCACCCGCCGTCGTACTTCCAGAACTGCGCCCCCCCGCCTCCATCGGGCCAGCTACCGATGAAGTAATCGTGGTCTACGGTGGCATTGATCTGGCGGCCCCACGCATTGCCGGTGCTTCCGCCCGGTTTGGTGTCGAGGAAGATCAGGTATTCCCCATTACCGGTGTCCCCCCCCACATCCACGGGGCCATCAACCTCGACCGTGAAGTAGAGCATGCTCGCATCGTTGCCCACCTCCACCGAGACGATGTCGTAGTGCGGTCCCAGCCCGGCAAACACGTCGCCCACGGTATCGTTGTAGGTAGTCGATGGAATGGCCGGATCGCCGACCGAGCCTACTAACTCGCGCAGGTAGCGCCGATACTGAGCTTCGTATGCGGGGATGTTCAAGATGCGGTCGATCAGCGGGGGCAACTGCCCTCCGTCACTACCAAATCCGCCGTTGCCCCAGCCGGAGTAGGAACGGTTGGCCCAGTCGATCCCGAAGAAGTCAACCCCATAGGTATTGTCGTAATCG
>JAAEQG010000079.1 GCA_024231775.1 bacterium | reverse complement strand
AGCTTCTTCGACATCACCTACCAGATCGAGTTCGAGGGCTGTCCTGGCAGCGTGCTCGACGGCTACATGGGCACGACGACCGCCACGATTCGCATGCAGACCGGCCGGTTCGCCGAGCCTCCGAGCTGCATCGGCGGCTGTCCTCCGGACTACGACTGCGTGGAAGACGTGGTCCAGAAGCCCGACGGCAGCATGGACTTGTGCTGCTACTGCCGCCAGCCCGGCGACTGCACCGGCGACGATATCATAGACCTCGATGACTACGCGGTCTTCCACGCTTGCATCGACAGCGGTGGTCCCGGCGGCGGGCTCAGTTCGGGATGTGAGTGTGTGGACATGGACAATGATATCGACGTAGACCTCGCCGATTTCCGCATATTCCAGGCCGTCTTCACAGGTTCGTGATTCACGGAGATACTGAATCGGCTGTGTGAGTGACTCGCGTAGAAGCTGATCCTCCCAAACTCTCATCGGCCCGTCCAGAGTTGCCCTGTCCCCCGAGGGCGGCTCTCATGCCGCTCTCTTGCGCAGAGTGGTAGGCGAGCGATATAATGGGGATGCGTCCCCATTGCGACACGCGATGGGCTTTTCGGTGAGGCGGAGAGTGAGTATCGTAGGGGGCGATGACGGACTTCCAAGAACCGCAAACGATTCGTATCACCTGCGCCCCCGGGTTGGTGGACTACCTTCGGCACGAGGTCGAGGAGCTGGGTTACACGGTCGATTCTTCTCGGCCGACCGGCTTGGAGATCACCGCCGGCATGCACGACGCCATGCGGCTGAACCTGTTCCTGCGCACCGCATTCAACGTGCTCGTCCTGATCGATGCGTTCACCTGCACCGATCCGGACGAGTTGTATCGGCATGTACGGGCTTTGCGGTGGGAGGAGATGATCTCACCGGATGAGTACCTCAGCGTGGTCTCGAGCGTGAACACGCCGACGATCAGCGATTGGCGGTTCGCCAGCCTCAAGGTGAAAGACGCCATCGTGGACCGTGTGGCGTCGGTGATGGGGGCTCGGCCGAACTCCGGTCCGCAGCGGGAGAACCTCGTCGTCCACCTCTATTGGAACGGGGACGACGCCCAGATTCTGCTGAACACCTCGGGGCGAAAACTCGCGGATCGAAACTACCGCAAGATGCCGCACAAAGCGCCGATGCAGGAGACCTTGGCGGCGGCGGTCATCCTGGCGACGGGGTATGACGGATCGGTGCCGCTGGTCAATCCGATGTGCGGAAGCGGCACGCTCGCCATCGAAGCGGCGTTGATCGCCTCGGGCCGGCCTCCCGGGCTGCTGCGAAGCAACTTCGGGTTCATGCACCGCAAGGGGTTCGATTCCGACGCTTGGCAGGCGTTGCGCCGCGGCGCCAAGAAGATTCGCAATAAGGGTGCGATCGCCCCCATCGTCGCCACCGACATCGATGCGGATGCGATACAGGCCGCCAGGAAGAACGCCGAAACCGCCGGCGTACACCACCTGATCCGGTTCGAGGTGTGCGACTTCGCGGAGACCCCGATTCCGCCCGAGAGGGGCATCGTCATCCTCAACCCCGAGTACGGCGAGCGACTCGGGGTCATCGCGGATCTCGAGCAGACCTACAAGCGCATGGGTGATTTCTTCAAGCAGCAGTGTCCGGGGTGGACCGGCTACATCTTCACCGGGAACCTGGAACTCGCGAAGAAGGTCGGGCTGCGGGCGAGCCGCCGCATGGAGTTCTTCAACGCAAAGATCGACTGCCGGCTGCTCAAGTACGAGCTGTACGAGGGCACGCGGCGTAAAGACGATTAGCCCGGATCGTTCATGAACGCAGAGACGCAGAGACGCAGAGCTCGCAGAGAAGCCGAGTCGGAGTAGTCCGCCAAGCGATTCCCCTCCCCGGGCTTCTCTTCTTCCGGAAGCCGCCAAGAAGCACAGAAGGCACAAACCTTGAGACTCTTGCGTCCTTTCGCGGCTGCCACTGCCGAGTCTCGTACGAACACACCGGTGCGCGCCTTCTCCGAACCGCAACCGTAACGCAGCAGAACGCAAACCGCTGGGTCCATTCGGCAAACTCAAACTGTACTTGGTATGACAGGGTGGATACGGTCGCATCTGGATTCTCTTTCTCCATACTCCGTCTTCTCTGCGTCCTCAGCGTCTCTGCGTTCAATCCACCTTCTTTGATTCCTTCACCGTGCTCGCCATCCTCCGGATGGCACGAATAATCCGGGTTAGCGCGACAGACGCTCGGGGCGCCATTCGGCAGCGCGTTCGGTTAGCCTCGCGCCGGTTGAAACGGAAAGGGGCAGGCGTCTGCCGCCAAGGACGCCTGCCACCTCCTGCGAAGCTACGGCGGACTGCCCGGCGGCGTCACCCCTCTCCATCCAGGTCATCAGGGTGGGCGTCGATGAACCCGGCTGGGATCTGGGGGGAAAAAGTGTCAGGGAGCAACATCACGCCGTAGCTGAAATCGTCACGGATCATCGTGAGCGTTCTGAGACTGTCTCCAGTGACCGGACGACCGCTCTGCTCGAGACGGACGGGGAGCTTAGTGTCCACGTCGAACCAGAGGCGGTCAATCCAGGTATTCGGGTTGTCGCCATATAGACTCGCCCGGATCTCGAAGCCCACGCAATCATGTCCATCGATCGTGTCGGTGCCGAGTTGTCGGTCAGCCTTGTCCAGCAGGTGAACGTAGAAGCGCAATCTCTCGATCGGGTTTTGCCGTCCGAAGCTCCCGCGGTGCCGGAGCACATTGAAGCTACCCGTGTCAAACCGCACACTGGTCTGAACCATGTCATCAGCATCTGGAGTGTACCATTGCGTTTCGCGAAGAACCCCCCCGTCGAAGATGTCCCTTCGATAGCTGTCGGTTGATACGTGGAACGTCGTGATTGTGTTGGATTCATGGCTCGAACCGCCTGGATACACGATCAGGCTGCGCTCGCGGCAGGTCACGCCTTTCGTAAGCGCCTGCCCCAGGGCGGCATCAAGCATCCCCGCCCACGCGGTCGGCGGCCCCAGCCACCACTGACCGTTACTGCCTTCCGAGCCTGCCCCTCCCGGCCATATCGTAAATCCTCCTAACAGGACTACGCCCATCACCGCCGCGACCGCACCGTAGCGCACTGAAATCTTCCGGGTCATCATCAGGAGTCTCCTCGTTACCCGCCGCCGAATCGGATGTTCAGCAACCGGATGAGCCCTACGCCGGGCTTCATCCGCCGAATCGGACGGCACATCCGGAACGAGCCGTGCGATGGGCGGGGAAGAATCCGACAGGGTGGACCGAGTCCCCCGAGGAAACGCCGGAGGCTCCAGAGCGGCGAGCGAAGCACTCAGCGCGCGCGCACGGAGTGAGTCGCTCGGACCGCCATCATCATGCCCCAGCAGGACCAACTGCCGATCGAGATCATCTCTTTCGTAAGTCATTTGGCGAAGTCCTCGAAGTCTGTGCCTTCACCGATCAGCCTCTCCACCGTTCGGCGAAGCCGTACCCGGGCACGGTGCAGGAGTGAATTCGTCGCTGAGCGGGACAGGTTCATCAACTGCCCCACTTCGTCCAGGGAAAGGTCTTTGTAGTACCTGGCGATCAGGCAAGCCTGATGCTTTGGCTCGATCGAGGTGAGGGCAGCCCGGACGACAAGGCGGAGCTCCTCGGATTCGCAGACTTCATCGGGAAGAGGCGTCCCGCAGGCCAACGCTCCTTCGATGTCGGCGAGATCGGATGCGAACCTTCCAGTAGCGATATTCAGCAGGGGATCTCTGCCACTGGCCCGGTAGTAGTCTGCAATCCTCTTCCGGGCGATGCCCAGGAGCCATGTCCACACCGTCGCAATCTGAGCATCAAACTGTGATACGCTGCCAGCCGCCGACACGAAGGTCTCCTGAACAAGATCATCCACCGCTTCCGCGGGGACCCTGGCGCGGATGAACCTGTACACCGGCGCTACGGACGACTCCACGGTCTCCGTCCACCACTGCCGGTCGGCTGCGGATGGTGCGGGTTTGCACCCGTCACCGAGGTCGCCGGCTGATCTGCCCTGCTGTTGTCTGGCTGGGAGGTTGCTCATGCTGATAGAGTATTCGCTCGCCCGCGGAAACGCGCTCGCCGAGTTTGAGCAGTTTCACGGGGTGCTCTGTGGGATGTCGCCGATCCGGACCATAACCGCCGGTGAAGAAGAGGGCTACGAGCCGTCAGGGAGTTCTATCCCGTCGGATCGCGGCAAGTGCTTCTGACTCCGGTCACTCAACTGCCCACTTCCGGATTATGCGCAACCTTGTTGATTGCTTTCGTTTCCCGCGTTCATGTTGCGGCTGTAAACCCCTCTCCCCTGGGGGAGAGGGCAGGGTGAGGGGGCGGGTTTGGCGCTTCTTGACCCTCCCCCAACCCCTCCCTGGAAGGGAGGGGAGTTCGGTGCTCAGCGCCCACTCCCTGAAACCCAATCGGCACTCAGCAACCAGCGCCGCCTCCAGGAAGGTAGTGTCGGTTTCGCCGGTCATTGCAGCTTTGGGGCTTGACCGCTCGAGTCTCAGCACGACGTGGCGGCACTCGACGAACCGGCGCTCCCCTGAAAGAAGTGCCTTCCCAGGGCTGGTAAGCTGGGATGGAGTCTGGGGGAATCACCAGCCGAGGGTCAGCTCGGCGCGGTCCGCAGGGGCGATCATCGACTCCGCAGGATGGCTACGATCGCGGAATCTGGAGCGAAATACGCCGTTCTCGCTGATTTACTTGACAGCTCGACGGTCGGCATCTACGATATAGGTGCAATCCTGTGGAGATTCAGCCATTGGAGCACCGCCAGGCACCGATGGCTTTGGCAGACGCGACGCGCGTCCGACTCATCCCGCCTGTAGTTACCTAGAGATACTGTTTTAATGCGATTTGAAGACCTAAGGCTCAACGAGCCGCTCCTCCGTGCAGTGCGTACGGCGGGCTATGAAGACACTACCCCCATCCAGGCTAAGGCGATTCCGCACGTTCTCGCCGGCAAGGACGTTCTCGGGTGCGCGCAGACCGGCACCGGTAAGACGGCGGCCTTCGCTCTGCCGATCCTGCAACGGCTTGGCCGTGGCCCGATGCGCCGAAACGGACCGGGGCGGCGAATCCGAACCTTGGTTCTGGCGCCGACCCGTGAGTTAGCCCAGCAGATTCACGACAGCTTCCTCACCTACGGCCAACACACGGATATCCGGCAGACGGTCATCTTCGGCGGTGTGAATCAAAACCCGCAGGCCCGGGCGCTCCGTGCCGGGGCTGACATTCTGGTGGCGACTCCGGGACGACTACTCGACCTCATCGGCCAGGGCTTGATCAGTCTACGCCACGTTGAAATCCTCGTATTGGACGAAGCCGACCGCATGTTGGACATGGGCTTCCTTCCGGATATTCGCCGGGTGCTTGCGCAGGTTCCCAAGGAACGTCAGACCCTGCTGTTCTCCGCGACGATGCCTGCGCCGATTCGCAAGCTCGCGGACAGCATCCTGCACGAAGCCGTACCGGTCCAGGTGGCACCACGCGTGTCCGCCCCCGCCCCCACGGTGGAACACTCGATCTACCATGTGGAAAAGCCGGGCAAAACGAAACTGCTGACCAGCCTGCTGGACCATACGCCGTATTCCCGCGTGCTCGTATTCACCCGAACGAAGCACGGGGCGGACAAAGTGGTTAAGCAACTGGGACGTGCGGGGATGGACGCCGCGGCGTTACACGGTAACAAGAGCCAGGGGGCACGCACGCGAGCCCTGGCGGCGTTCCGATCCGCCAGAACACCTGTTCTCGTAGCCACCGATATCGCCGCCCGCGGCCTGGATGTCGAGGACATCTCCCACGTTATCAACTACGATCTGCCCCACGAGCCGGAGACATACGTCCACCGGATAGGCAGGACCGGTCGAGCAGGGGAATCCGGTAGGGCGGTGTCGTTCTGCACAGGCGACGACCGCGACAATCTCCGGGCAATCGAACGCCTGCTGCGCACCCAGCTTCAGAAAGCGGAGGATCCGCCCGGGTATACGAGCCCGAGGATAACGCCGACTTTGCCTTCCGCCCGAGACAAGGGCGCCGCACACAAGTCGGGTCGCCCGCACAATGGTTGTCGCAATCGCACTCAGTCCGGGCCCGGTTCCGGCGATCCTGCCCGAAGCAACCGTTCCCGCCGCAAAACCAAGAGGCGACGAGCCCGCCTGCCCGTCGGATCGTGACCGTGGGTCAATGCCAAGTCTTGGATGAACGTGGCGATACGTGTCTTCTCCGAAACCACGACCGTGAGTGTGTTCGACCCAACAATCAAGCCCCTGACAAGTCCGGGGGGGGCAGCCTTCAATCACCCCCTTTGGGGGCTCTACTCCGGAGGGCATGATTACCCAGGACTCGCTGCGCTCGCCCTGGGCTTTATTCCTACACCCCCTTCGGGGGCTGGGCTTTGGATGTGCGTAATAACGATGCTAGCATCGTTTCCAAGAAGGTCGTCGCGTTTTGGCCAGGCCCGCTCCCTTACGGTCGTGGCTTGGTATCAGAAGCGTTCAGGGTGATGCAGGAGCTGAATCGTCCGTTGGCGCAGGGCGATCAGTCCCGTGAGCGTCAGGCTCCAGGTTAGCATCCCCACCGCACCACACGCTCCGCCGCGCGGTGCGGGAGCGGGGTCCGACTGTATGGTCAGGTCGGCCAGGTCATCATCGGGCATGCCGACCGCGAAGGTGCCCCCCTCCGCCACCTTCGCCCAGGCGCTGTTGAGGTCAGGGTCCACGCCGTACTCGCCGAGGACGTCGGTCGGCTGGCTGACGCCCACGTCGTGCGTACCTGCCGGTTCGTAGACCCCGGTGTTCGTCCGCAGGCGCTGAAGTCGGAGCTGGTTCTCGTCCACCTGGCTGGCGTCGTGATCGCTGTAGGACAGCGCCACTGCGAGTCCGGCGTCGGGTTCGGAGCCGTCAGTGCTGATCGTAACGCTGCCGCCCAACGCCTCCTCCTGCTCAAACCCCCAGAACCCGGTGACGATTCGCCCTCCCATGTAGGCCACCGGCGGCGGGTTGTAGGCGATGGCCAACTCGATGTCGTCATCGACGTTCGTCGCTGCAAGGGTTGTGCTCACCTCATCCGACGTCCCGTCCACGACCAGCACGGTGACGTCGGCGTCATCAACCGATACCGCGACCTTTGCCGGGACCGGCAACGATTCCAGCGCCAACCGCACGCGCTCGCCGTTCGCGGTGGTGAGCGTCAGCAGTTGATCCGTCATCTCGTCAACCACCGCCGCGACCTTTCCGCCAACGCCGACTCCGTCGATCTGCAGCGAGGCGGCGGCGACGGATTCCGCGGGAGTGAGCACGACCGCAGGCTTGCCATCCGCGCCAAACCCGACCGAGACACCACCGGCCGGACCGAGACCGGTGACGTCCACCGTGAGCAACTCGCTGCCGTCGCCGTCGGACAGGGTCAGCACGCCGCTTCCAGCACTACTCGTCGTCAGTGACACAGCGACGTCGCTTTGGCCCGCGACCTCGATGGCGAGCGCCAGATCGCCGTAGGTCGCCAAAGTCGCTCCGGTCGCCACGGTGAGCCGGTCAACCTCGTCATCGAGGACGATGTTGTCCTCAGCCGCAACTGCGCCCACTGCCAGGGTCCCCTCGTCAACGTCGACGACCACGCCGATAGCGTTGTCGAAAACGCCGCTCAGACCGCCAGGCAGAGTGAGCTGTCCGCTGCCGACCTTGCGCAGGATATTGCCTGCATCCACAAGGGACGAGTCCAGCCGATCAATCGACGCCGCGCCGATCCCACCGAAGGTGAACGTCTCGCCAACGCCTGGCTGGGCGCGCAGCTCGCCGATCGTTGAATCGCCGTCGGCTATGATCGCTCCGGAGGTGGCGTCTACGTGGGAGATCATCCCCGCCCCGCTGAGGGTCAGCGTGTGGTCGGCGATGTTCAGTCCTCTGGTCACCGTAAGCGTTTCTCCGGCGGCCAGCTCCAAGGTGGCATCACTGGTCAGGTCGAGGGCATCGACCGTGAGACTCGCCTCGAGGTCAACGGTCGCGTCGGCGGCCAGATCGAGGTCGTTGAGCGCGCCGGTTTCAGCTATGCGCAGTCTCCCGCCCGCGCCACTCACCGTGACTGTCCCGCCCAGATCGGCGCCATTCCGCAGAGTCACCGTGCCCGAAGTGGCGGTCACCTGCAGCGAGCTGATCGTTGCGGCGGCGTCCAGCTCCACCTCGCCGCCTGACGT
>JAAEQG010000078.1 GCA_024231775.1 bacterium | reverse complement strand
ATCATCTGATCATCCGGGGGGCACCGCCCTGGTGCCCTCCCTTCGGATTCCCTTCGATTACTCCAGGGGACTCTGCCGTCTGGAGTAGCGGCGCGATCCGCTCCAGCCAAACAGCGTCAGCGGCAGCAGAATCAGAGCTACACCGTTGTAGATACCACACCCGCCGGACGCCGCAGCTGCCGGCCCCGGCTGAGGCTGGGGCTGGGGTACGGGCGGAGGCGTACAGGCATCGCCAATCCCATCCCCGTCCAGATCGATCTGGCGAGGATTCGAGGTGTCGGGGCAGTTGTCACATTCGTCGCCCACCGTATCTTCGTCGCCGTCGAGCTGGTCGGGATTCTGCATGGCTGGGCAGTTGTCGCAGTCATCGCCCACGCCGTCCCCGTCCTGATCCTCCTGGTTGGGGTTGGGGTAGAGCGGGCAGTTGTCACAGACATCGCCCAGTCCGTCGCCATCGCGATCGGCGTTGGTGGAATCCGGATCGTCCGGGCACAGGTCGCAATCGTCGTAGACGAAGTCGCCATCGGCGTCCGTGTTGGGTCCGAGATCACAGTCATCGCAGATGTCGCCGAGGCCGTCGCCGTCGCTGTCGCCCTGAGTGTCGTTGGCCAGCGTCGGGCAGTTGTCACAGGCATCACCGATTCCGTCGTTGTCGTCGTCGTTCTGCATACCCGTGTCCGGGTTCGGCGGATTCACCACGTCGGGGCAGTTGTCACACAGATCGCCCACGCCATCGCCATCCGCATCGAGCTGGTCGGGGTTGGGAATGTCCGGACAGTTGTCCAGGCAGTCCGCGACACCGTCACCATCGGAATCCGTATCCTCCACGCCGCATCCGCAGATTCCCGGCTTGGTCTTGTTCGGGTCCTGCGGGCACTGATCGACCGGCACGGGATTGGGGCCGGGTCCGGGTCCGCCACCCACGGTGGTGAACATCCACACCTCGCCTGCGGTCGAGCCGCCCGGGCTGCGAGCTATTACCTGCCAGTAGTAGGTGGTTCCGTTGGCCAGCGTACCAGGATCGCAGGTGAGCACGGACACGCAGGAGCACAGCAGGGTCATCGACCCGGGATCGGTGCCAAAGTACACGTCGAAGCACACCGGACAAGGGTCGTCCACAGTGAACGGCACCAGTTCCTGATCCTGGAGCACGGACGTCTCCACGTCGAACAGCAAAACCTGCATGTGATACAGTCCGCCGGGCGAGCCCAGAGGAAGCACGAGATTCTCGTTGAACGGATCGTCCATCGCACCAGTGGTCACGAAGGTCCGGTCGGTCCCAGCCACGTTCACCATCGAGGGGTCGAGCAGCGCGGTCTCCACGCGGACATTCTGCCCCTCGAGCGTGGTATCCACCTCGATCGTACCCACCACCGTATCACCGGCGCTGTAGACCGGCTGGTCGGTGAGGGCATAGCGGATGGTGGCGGAACCCGCGACCTCGTTCAGCACGAGCTGACCCCAGTCAATCGACACGGCCCACGAGTCGGTCTCCAACTCGTCTACGGTGATCTCGACAACGTTGTTGCCGGTCACGACCGTCCCGGGAGCCAGAGTGATGACCGTCGTGCTCCACTCATTGTCGGCTCCGGTCAACTCTCCGACGCGAACGCCGTTGAAGTAAACGCCGTCAACCTCGCCACTGGTCTCATCCACGTCCCAGGCGCTGATCAGCAACTGGGCCGAAGTGATCGTGGGCTCGGTGACGAGTATGTTGAACTCGATCGGAACGAGCGGGTCGTTGCGGTAGAGGTACGCATCCATGTCCCCATCGGCGACTCCGGTGCGGGCGTTGTCCTCGTTGTCATCCGTGGTGAAGTTCACATCGTTTCCGGCACGCAGACCCGGACCGCGAGGAATCTCCACATTGGGATCGTCACCGACCGCCCGGTACGGTCCGGGCGCCGCCACGCTCCAATACAGGTCCACGTCGATGGGCACATCCACCGCCCCGTCCGCGGGGCTGGGCTTGACCGGTTCCGGCGGAAGCGGGCACTCTACCTCACACTCATCCGGTACGCCGTCGCTGTTGGCGTCCTGGCTGGTACCTGCGGCGATATCGCACTCGTCGGGAATCGAGTTGCTGTTGCAGTCCTCGCTGGTCCCCATGGCGATGTCCTGCAGATCGCTGATCCCGTTGCTGTTGCAGTCACAGCCGGGAATGAGGTACCCCACGCATTCGCCCTGCCCGTAGCAGCCATCGTCTGACGTGCACGGATCCCCGTCGTCGCACTCGTCAAAGTTGTTTTCGTACTGACAGATTCCGTTGTCGTCGCAACTGTCGTCCGTACAGACGTTCTGATCGTCGCAATCACTGTCCTGATCGCAGAAGATCATGATCTGCGCCGATGCCGGGCTGACGCCAATGCCAGCAGCCAGCACCGCTGCGACCAGCATGAGGCTCCAACATACGCTGCGACCGCGTGCGGTCCGGTACCCACCGTTTATGGTTCTGCTATCCATCTCTACCCATCCTCTCTTCAATGTTCCGCTTCTCCCCGGGGCCGGCCTGCACACCGGTTCCGGATCTCGACCCGGACGCATGCGTCAAGACAACTCGACGCTGGCGATTCTGTGGATCACGTTCCTCTGACGCACACCCTGCGTAACACACCGTTATACCGAGGCCAGCCGTGTGGCCGATTGTCTGTCACGCGTCCCCCATGCGAGATCTGGTCCGCCCTAGCGGATCCGCCGGCGCAGCACAGCCAATCCCCCGAGGCCGAGCAGTGCAAGCGTGTTGGGTTCGGGCACGATGCCCGCCATTCCGCCGATACCCAGCGGCAACGTATCTACCATCGGAACCGGGACCAACGCCCGCGTGGTTAGATCGAGCGTGTACAGTTCCGTCGTTACGCCGGACTGGACAACGTAGAGCTTGACCTCGCCATCGTCAATGGCAAAGGTCATCCCCGCCGGACGGTCCAAGCCCAGATTCTCGATGAGGGTAGCCGTGTCATCACCGCCACCGATACCGCTGAACTCGTACAACGAGTTACTCTCCGACTCGGCCATCCACAAAGAATCGGCCCCATCGAAGGCCAGGCCAACGACCGACCCGATGTTGGTGATCCCGGTGTCTCCGTCGCCGAATACAGTCCCGGCGCCGGTCAACGGGTTGATCGTCACCAAGCGCTCGTTATCACTATCGACACCGTACAGCTCGCCACTGCTATTGAAGGCGATTGCCGAGACGTCGGACTCGATCCCGAAGTTGAACGCACCGCGCGAGGTCGCCGCTCCGGTGGTCGTGTTGATCGAATACAGCTCGTCCAGCGGTCCGGCGAAAGCACCGTAGAGTTCGCCGCCGGGAGTCATCGCCAAGCCGCCTTCGTAGAAGTCCACGCCCAGAGCACCGACCGTCTCAACCAGACCAGTGTCGGTATCGAACTTGTACAGCGAATCCGTCATGAAGCTGGCGCCGTAGATGGTGGCACCCTCTGCCGCCCCGCACAAACCCATAGTCAGGACAACACTCAGACCGGCAAGGTAAGTAATAGACCTCATGCTTTTCTCTCCTTCCGCTACCCATCGATGCACCGGCAGACCTTGCGCGGTGTCGCACTTCAAGACTAATCCTCGTGGGATCAACCGAACTGGATCGAAGAACCGAGCTGCGCGGGAGCGTTTCCGGTGGTCCGGGCTCCCCGCCGGCCAATGTGCCGGCATCACTGCATCTCATAGCCGAGAGTTGCCTGCCAAATGCCACAAGGTGGCATTGGCGTATCTCTCCTCCTCCGCGATCCCTCTCTCCTCTTCCCACTTCCCCCTACGTTACCGTTAGGATACCCTCGCTCGCCTCCAAGGTCAAGCCCCTACCTCACTTAGGGATTATACGGACCTGTGTTTCTTGAAGTGTCATAAGCGTGGCACTCAGCATCATCACCTTATAGGGCGTAGTTATCGGTCTCCACGGACGCCTCGGCCAACTCAATCGCCGATTCCGGACGGATGGAAACTCTCCGCCTCCGCCTGCACTCCGACCCGCAGAATCCAATCCGCAGCAGAGCTGACTTCCTCATTGTTGACCTCCCACACGACGAAGTCATCTGCAAAACTTTTTTTCTGTAACCCACGCTTGCAGAGCGCCCCAGGTCATGACTATCGGACGGCGATGCGTGTGGGGCTGCGTCAACCGGGACTCAACGGAACCAGGCGCATGGAAAAGGGCCCGAGTGAGCGAAGGCCGCCCACCAAGGCCCATTACTGCGGTCGCTTGACCGGAACGTACGTGAACTTACCCGAAAGTCTCCCCCAGGAGCGGTAATGCGCACCCGGCGGTGCGCTTCAGTTATCCGACACGCCAACCTTGGTCGGTTCCACCGCCGGTGGTGGCGGGGGTATGGCGGTCGCCATGCCCATAGCCAGGTCCTTCACGGCGATTACCAGTTCCATAGGGATGAACACCACCGCCTGGATGCCGCCGGGCTCGACGGGCTGGGCACCGAACGCGATCGGGGCGTTCAACTCACCCAAAGAGAGCGGGGGCATCTGGGCATCGGCGACGCGGGCTATCGTCGCGATCAGGTCGAGCAACTGATCCACCTGTAGATAGCCCTCCGCGCTGCGCGGCGCCGGAAGCTGGGCGCCGGTCCGCTGGATACCGCCGTCCTGGGCCAGGGGAGCCTGGCCGGCTGAGACCAACCCAGCAACCTGCTCGAAACGCGCCGCCCCGCCGCCAAAGGTCACTACCACGTGGTGTTCGCCCACCGCAGCCAAGCGGACCAGGATGCCTTCCTTGCCCAGCACCTTGGTTATCTGGCCAAGCCAGGCCTCCGTTTCCGGATCATCCGGATCGACCGCCTTGGTCAGGTCCACGACCAGATGGTCCACCGAAACCCCAGCCAGCGTCTCCGCCCCGGAGCGGTAGGCTAGAGCGTCTAACACGCCGGCAGCGCCCTCCTGGGGGATGAGCCCGCCTTTGACCGACGCCACCAGCTCAGCCGTGTGGCTGAGCACCTCGCGAGGATCACCATCGACCGTCACCACTTTCACCATCGAGACCAGGCCATCCGGCCCTTCCGGCAGCGCACACACGTTCACGGCGACCCCCCGCATCCTCTCGAACTGCTTCTCGAGCAGGGCAACGACTTCCTTGATCTTGACGGGATCCAGGCCCAGCGCTTGGACCTGCGGATTCTCGAGCATCTGGGAGAGCATGTTCGCTCCGGCGGCGCTGGCCTCCTTGCTGGATACCGCGCCGTAGGAGAGCACGCTCCTCTCCCTCGGAAGGCCCACCAGCAGGGACCCCTCAGTTCCCTTCTGACTGGCCATACCCCGAAACATGGGTGTTCCGGGCTTGGCATCGGCGTAACCCCCGACGACGATCCCCTGGGGCTCGAGCCGCAACGACAGAGCGGCGGTGCGGACATCGGCCAGCATCTCCACGTTGACGTTTATGGCCTGAAGCACGGGCAGCATGGCTGCGTAAGCCTCGCCGGTGGTTATCGCCTGGGCATTGAGCCACACGGTCACGTCGTCTTGGTTAAACGCCTTGAGCTGATGTGCGCTCAGAGACGTGCGCACATTGGCAGGGGCAGCCAGAACCGTCTTGACCGATTCGACACTTGCCCCGACGATCGCGTGACTCTGCTTGTGGGCGACGAAGACGTCGGCGTTTTGGATCATCACCTTGCACACGCCGGGCTCGACCTCTTCCGGCTCGAGCAAGGACAGAAGCTCATCCAGGTTGTTGGTAGGGATCAGCAGCACTGTCCGGGCCTGCAGGTCCTGGAACGACGGCCCGGGCAGAACCACCATCCCCACGCTTCCCGTGGAATCCACCCCGGAGATAAAACCGAACATGCTCAGACCCATGCTGAGCGGATTCTGCACGGGAATCGGGGCGTTGGTCTGCTGAATAAACGTGTTAAGCTTCTGATCCATCTCCCCCAGGTTGCGGACGCAGATAACGGCCCAGGCATCAGCCGGGGCAAGGGCCAGAACGTCCGATGCGGATGCCTCCGCGGGGAGCGGAGCCGCTACCCCAGCGATGAGAAGACCCGCCACCGCGACAGACAGCAGTCGTTTCATAAAATCATCTCCATTCAGACCAGCAGCAGGACAGTATCTCAACCACGGTTCCGAACCCGTCCGACGCCGGTCACGGCCAGTTGAGTCAATCATGGACCTCACCCGGCGTCGGGGAATCAGAGGCGGTACGATACCGCCTACTCCCCTCTCTGTCACTTGGCCCGATGCACGGAACGGCTGCGAGAAGCGACCGTGTGTGGGGATGCGCGGGGTTGGAGAGGATGTCGTCGCGCAAGCCCTGCTCTACGATCCGCCCGCGGTGCATGACCGCCATCCGCGAGCACAGATGGCGAACGACGCTCAGGTCATGGCTGATGAACAGATAGGTTAGGCCCAGATCCGTCTGAAGATCGCGCAGCAGATTCAGCACCTGAGCCTTCACGGAAACATCCAAGGCGCTGACGCATTCGTCGCAAACGATGAACCGCGGCGTCAGGGCGATCGCTCGGGCAATGCTCACGCGCTGGCGCTGGCCGCCGGACAGCTCAGCCGGGTAGCGCGGGAGGTAGCCGGCGCCCAATCCGACCCGTGCGAGGATCTCGGCAATGCGTGCCCGCCGCCGCTTCCGGGCAACGGCGCGATGAACCACTAGAGGCTCCCCGACGATGCTCTCCACGGTCATTCGGGGGTTCAGACTACTGTACGGATCTTGCAGCACGATCTGGGTTTGGCGGCGCAGCCGACGCAGCCCACCCCGGTCCAGACCGTACACGTCCTCCCCACCGATCCGCACTTCGCCTGCGCTGCGCGGTCCCAGGCGAAGCAGGGCGCGCCCCAGCGTGGTCTTACCACACCCGCTCTCCCCCACCAGCCCGAAGGATTGACCGGCGGGGATGTCGAAGCTGACCCCATCGACGGCGGGCACCTCTCCCTTTGCTTTCCGCAGCAACCCGCCCCGGAGGGGATACGAAACGCGCAAGGCGCGCACCTGGACCAGCAGTGGACTCGGGCGGTCCGGTACGGGAGAGGTCTGTTCGGCGGAATCACCCATCCCCAAGCTCTCGACAAGCGGCGAAGTGGTCGCCCCCAACCTCGTGCATCGCCGGCGCTTCCGGGCGTAGGTCACCCACCTCACCATCACGACAGGTGCCAAGCACCGACACCGATAGCTCACCCCGGAACACGTCCACGGTGGGCTGAGCGGTCGTACGGGCGCGTTCTTCGGACAGCGCACACCGTGGATGAAAACGGCAACCGTGGGGATACGCCCCCGGAAGTGGAGTCTCCCCCGGTATCGCCGAAAGCCGGTCCCTCGATCCATCCAGTTGAACCGCGCACTCCAGCAACGCCTGGGTATACGGGTGGGCCGGACGCGAGAGCACCGCCGCCGTCGGCCCGCGCTCCACGATCTGACCGGCGTACATCACGTACACCGTATCCGCCAGCCCCGCCACCACCGCGAGATCATGAGCGATGAACAACACACTCAGGCCGCTCTCCGCCTGCATCCGGGCCAGCAACTCGATAATCTGTGCTTGGGTGGTGACGTCAAGAGCGGTCGTCGGCTCGTCAGCGATCAGCAGGCAGGGGCCGCCGGCGAGGGCCGTGGCGAGCAGGGCGCGCTGCTGCATTCCTCCGGACAACTGGTGGGGGTACTGGTCGGCGCACCGGTGGGGCTCGGCGATTCCGACGCTGTGGAGTAGATCCTCCGCCAGCCTCCGGGCGGGACCACCGGACATGCGTCGATGAAGCCGCACGGATTCGACAATCTGCCCGCCGATGGTCTGCACGGGATTGAACGCGCTGGCGGGTTCCTGGAACACCAGGGCTATCCGGCCACCTCGAACCGCACACATCTCACGCTCGGAGAGCGAGAGGAGGTCGATGCCCGGGCTGCCAGGGCGTGGGGCAAACTCGACGCGCTGCGCCGAAACCCGCCCGGGCGGAGAGCGAACCAGACGCATCAGCGACAGCGCGGTCACACTCTTTCCGCATCCACTTTCGCCAACCAGCGCCACGGTCTTGCCGCGCGGCACTTCCAGGGACAGACCATCCACGACCGCAACACGACCGTGCGGGGTCGCGAACTCCGTCCGCAACTCCGCTACGTCCAGGACCAGGTCCCGGCTGTCGGCCATCGATCGGCCCCGTCGACGGTGAACGTGAAAAAGACCAGTCCCAGCACTTCCCCCGCGGAGAAGTCCGCCCGGGAGTGGCCCGGAAGGGAGGGCAGCCTCAGTCCGGAATCGGCGCCCCCGCGAGGACGTTCCAGGGAGCGGCATTGAGCACGCCGGCGGTCTGCTCGGTCCCGATCCACTTGTTGAGCTCGAGCACCAGGTTGATGTCCCGATCCTCGGCGTTCTTCAGGGCCTCGCGAACCTTCGGACCACCCACCCCCGAAGAAACCACCCGTGCCAGCAAACCCTCCCCCGCTTCGATGGTCAGCTCGATCAGGTAGCGCTCCTCTTCCGTCAGGCCTTTGGTCAGGTAGCGCCGCACCTCCATGCGCAACTGCGCCGCCAGCACCGCCACCAGCAGCTCGGTGTTCTGGAGGTTCCCCAGTTCGGACTGCAGAAAACCGTAGGCCGCCTCCTCAGCACCGTCACACGCAGGAGCACCCTGCTCGCGAAGGCGCAACTGTCCCTTGATCACATCCAGAATGGCGTTGTTGGCAGCTTCGAGATGCGCTCCCCTATACGATAGGGCTCCGTAGACCTGCTTGAGCACGACGCCATTGGGCTCCTGCGCGCCCCAGTCGCGCAGACGTTGAATAATCGCCTGGGTTCGACCCGGATCTTTCTCAATCTCCGGGCGCAACTCCGCGAGCGTCTTGGCGCAGACATACCTGACGGCTGGCTGACCCGGTGTCGCCATTCCCGCTGAGAGCGCCTCGGTGGTGCCGAGATGCTGGAGCACGCCCAGTACGCGGGCGAGGGCCAACCCCACCACGGCCTCCAGCCCCCGGCCCTTGGAGAATTCCTCGGCGAAACGACGGTCGGTCCGTTCGATGAACCGTTCCTTGAACGCCGGTGAATTCTCCGCGTGGTTGTACTGCGTACCGAACGCCTGGATGAAAGCATCGTCCCCTTTTCGGTCCGCGAGTTGGACGGCCGACCTTAGCCGGTTGAGTTGGAGTGTTATCCAGTTGTCGATCGCCGGATCGTTCTGGGCCACCGCCGAGCGCGTACGCACGGCGTCCAGGGCTACCTCCTCGGGCGCCTGGGCTGACGCCGACCGCAGTCCGCCGCACGAAGCTGCCACGATCATCAGGGAGACTAGACTGCGTCTGTTCAAGGTTGGCTCCTTTGAATCAGACCGCCGACGCGGGAGGTGACGCTCTTCGAGATGGACCACACTGTCCAGGGCGCCACGCGTAGCCCGCTCCGCCGGAGATTATCCATCAGAGGGTAATCAACCCCGTTCGATCCTGTCAACTGTCCGCTCTGGAAGGGTGCATCCCATTTAGGGTGGCATGGGCAAACTTGTTTGCCCGTGTTGGACGATTCCACGGGCAAGCTGCTGCTTGCCCATGCCACCCTCGCCAGTT
>JAAEQG010000077.1 GCA_024231775.1 bacterium | reverse complement strand
GCGTCGGCCAGCGGGTGGAGAAACCAGTTGTGGGGAAAGCCATCTGCCACGAGGTCGCCCTCCTGGGGGTAGACGAGATCTTCAGGGGTGAGGGGGATCTGCTCCAGGACCATTCGCCCGTCGGGTGTGGTGAGGGCGCGCTCGCGAAAGCCGAGGCGGAAGGGATCCCCGGCGACGCTCGGCGCCGGACGCCGCCGGAGCGGACCTACCCGGGGGCCGGGCGGGGCGCTCTCTCGCCCTTGGGGGACGGCGACGCTCGGCGCGCTCGCTTCCATCTTGGTGGGAGTGTCCATGAATTCGAGTATAGAGCCTACCGAGGATGAAGAGCAATCCCGCTGTCAGCCCTGCCGCCCTGCCAGCCCTGCTGCCGCCTGCAGACGGCCAGAGGCTCGCGAGCAGCCGATCTCTTCCAAGCGAAATCGTCCTGGGGGAGGGGGCAGCGAAGCTGGCTGATCGGTCCTCTGCAGCCGGTTGTTCTGCGGCTTCACCATCATGTTATCATCGCTCTATAAATCGTCAAATTGCCTCTGACATTTTCGCGAGGGAGGATCGACTCTAACCACGGGCTGTTATCACCGGGATCCACCGGTACCCGATCTACGTCCGGGGCACCTTCCGCCTGCGGCGGGTGTCGGCGGTGCCGGTACTGAACCAGTAGACCGGGCAGCCCAGGGAGAAAACGTCATGCGACGAGCAACAACCATCGGCGCGGAACTGAAGGCTCCCGGTATCCTCCGAAACCCGGTGCCGGTGTTGGCGCTCTTCGACCGCGCCGCCGCGCACAAGACGGTCTTGCGCAACCTCCTCCAGCGGGAAGGATACGAGAGGTCTTGCCGACTCCCGACTCGCCCATGAGGCGACCAGGGACGCGGTCGTCGAGATCCAGCCGGTGGTGCTGCGGTGCTATCCCGGTGTCCGCAACTCGCGCTATCCTTGGCAGGGCCTCGGGGCGGACTGCCTGCGGCCCCCAATCTCGGCCAACTTGATGGCTCGGAGAGAGCAAATGAAGACGATCGGCCGCCATCTCATCGCGGAGTTCTACGGATGTAATCGCCGTCTACTCGACGACGTCGACCGCATTGAGCAGCACATGCTCGCCG
>JAAEQG010000076.1 GCA_024231775.1 bacterium | reverse complement strand
TCCAGCTCCTCGCCGTTGATCCGCAACGTGCCGAGCGCTTCCACCGGCGACGGCACGTGGATGGCGATCACCCGCGCCGACGGCGCCTTGCTCCGGATCGCCGCCACCTGGGCACGGATCTGCGCCGGCGTCGGTATCGGGGTCATTTCCCGCCCGTCTCCCGGTAGAGCTTCCAGCTGAGATCGACCTTGACGTCCGGGGTGCCCGCCACCCGGCCGCGAAGCTCGTCAAGGAGCGCGCCGGCGGCCTCGGCCCCGAGTTCCCGGTGCGACTCCTCCTCCACCACTTCGATCCCCGGGGTCTCCGGTACGACCGGCGGCGGCGCCAGCAGTCGGATGGCGGCGCCCTCGAGCCTGGCCAGACGCGACCCGAGCGCCAGGGCGTACTCGTCGAAGGTGAGGGCCTCCACCAGCTGGGCCCGGAGGCTGCGGGCCGCCACCTCGCGCTCACCGGTGAGCTCGACGATGGCCTGAAACAGCTCCCACCTGGTGCGGTCCAGGGCCTCGCCGACGTCCTCGGCCTTCTTGAAGCTCGTCCCCATGGCCTCGAACGAGGTGGCCACTGCGGCCGACGCCAGGGCCTCGATGCGGTGCTCGTCGCCGGCTTCCACCAGGCCGCGGACCAGGGCGACGACGGCACCGGCGGTATCGAGCCGCGCGCCGCCGGCGATCGCGAAGTCGGCGTAGAGGTCCGCCAGACGGTCGAGAACCCTCTGGCAGGGCTCGAGCTTCGGAGCCGCCAGCGCCGCGAGCTTGTCGGCGAGCTCGCTCGAGTTACTGGCGTTGCGCAGCGGCGATACCCCGAGACCGAAAATCTTGCCGGCCCGCAACACCGCCTCGTCCCACGTCTCCGGCGACGGCAACGTCCGTTCGCGGAGCTCGAGCTCGTCGCGGAGATCGTCGAGCTTGGGATGGGCGGGACCGCCGTGGAGGACGAAGGACCGGTTGGCCTTGTCGGCGTAGTACAGGATCAAAAGGTTCTGAACCCGCACCGGCAGGCCCATGGGGCTCGGCTCGTCGATGGCCGCCCGCAGCTTGCCGACGGTGATCTCGCCGCTCACCCGTCTGTTGAAGTGATCGTACCAATGCTCCCACAATACGAAGGGCTCCTCGCCCATCTCGCCCAGCTTCAAGGGCACCGCGATTTGCCGCATCAGCGGCCGTGCGGGCTTCTCCACGATGATCCGGCCGTCGGGACTCTGCACCGCGCGCGCGACCTCGGCGTGCACCTTGCGCAGCGCCGCCGGCTTGAGCTCGACCTCGAACTTGGGATGCGCCGGGTACTGGCTCGGCAGCATCTGGTCGAGCAGGTGCTCGAATGCCTGACGCAGGTTGACGCCCACCGGCGGCTCCGGGGTGAAGGAGGGATCGAGCGACTGGAAGTGGTTCTCCGGACGATGGGTCTCGTCCACCGAGCCGGGGATCGGACGGTCGACGCCGTAGGCGCCCTCCAGGTATCGGACCACGCGGCGGCGCAGTTGGATGCGCTGGTTGCGCAGCAGCTCACGGGCCTGGACCTGGTCGATGGCCGAAAGGTGCGCGGCGTAGCCGTGGAAGGTGTCGTCGTTTTTGAGGATGTCGGCGAGCTTGACCAGGGTGCCCAGGTCTTTCTGCGACTCGCGGCTCAGGAAAGCGGGCAGCCATACCAGGGTGCGCGACGGCGGCTCGGTCTCACGAAAGCTCCCGAGACGGGCGATGTCGTCGGCGGGCGTATGCCCCGGCTCGTCGAAGGGAAAGTCGAGGATCGCCTTGCGCTGCCCTCCCTTGGCGGTGAGCGACTCGGTGGTGAGCTCACGGACGTTGCCGAAAAGCACCTGGAAGCTTCGCTCGGTGCCGCGCCAGGGGATCTCGTGCGCCAGGTACATCTCATCGCGGTCGGCGATGCCGAGCGCCTCGAAGAGAAGCTCGCGGATCTTGCGCCGCCGGTTGCCCGGGTTGTCTACGGCCTGGGCGTTGGCCAGGATGGTCTCGGTGTCGACGCCGGTGAGCTGGATCATGATCGTCGGGTTCGACGGGTGATCGCCGATCTTGATCTCGCCGACGCCGGCCGCGGCCCAGTTGCGGCAGCGGGTGAGCACCATCTGGGTCTCACGCCCGGGAATCGGCGCCCGGAAGGTGCCGTGGTTGAGCGCCGCCAGCTGCGCGGCCCGCAACTCCTTGAGCACCTCCACTCCGGGGACCAGGGCCGCGAGCAGCAGCGTCTTGAGCAGCCGGGGGATTGACCGCGAGACGTGGTCGAGATAGCATCACCAGATGACGAACGAGGAGCACAATACCCTGGTGGAGAAAGCCCCGACCCCGGCAAGCTTCGATGGGCGGCTCTTTCGGACGCCGGGGGCCCTAGTTCCAGCGTCGCCGGTCGAGCCGCGCACCTTGCTTCCAGCGGTATACGCCCCAACACCGAGGCACCAGCACCGGTGTTACTGAATGGCGGTTACAAGCACTGGCGCAATGAAGAGCCAATACAAGAAAGGGAGTTCATGTCTTCACATATCCGGAGACTCAAGATCGAGCGATTTAGGGGGATTGAGGCACTCACCTGGCACCCAACCAGCGCGATAAACATCATCCTCGGTGGTGGAAACGTGGGTAAGACCACAATCCTCGATGCAATCGCGTTACTCTTTTATCCAACCAATCGATACCCCCTGACGGATAGCGACTATTGGCGGCGTGATGTAGACTCAGAATTTCTGATCGAAGCAGTCATGTCACTTCCCGAGGTCGCCGACGTAAGCCAACAGACCAAGATGAACTGGCCGTGGGAATGGAATGGCGAAGGGCCGGCGCTACCGGCTACAGATCAGGCCGACGATGATCGAGGCAAACCGTGGGATCCGGTCTACGTCCTCCGTGTGCGGGGCACCTCTGACCTTGAGCTTGCTTACGAGACTATTCAACCCGATGACAGCGTAGTTGGGCTATCCGTCGGCCTTCGACGCGCAGTAGGCCTGGTTCGCCTTTCTGACGATGATCGGCATGACCGCGAGCTCAGGCTTGTCTATGGTTCAAGCCTCGATCGCCTTCTCGGTGATAAAGGGTTGCGCAGCCGCCTCGGTCACCAATTGGCTACTGATGATTTAAAAGAACATCTCACTGAAGAGGCACAGGCTGCGCTGTCCGATCTGAATGCCAACTTTGCTAGGCGCGCTCTACCCACCAAACTCGGGCTCGGTATCACCGGTGGGCCGGGTATTTCGCTAAATGCCTTGGTCGGACTTACTGCGGACGAAAACGGCGTCACACTACCCCTTGCCAGCTGGGGTGCTGGAACAAGACGTCTCGCAGCGCTGGCGATTGCGGACACGCAGCAACGGAACCGGCCGATCACAGTTGTCGATGAATTCGAACGAGGACTGGAGCCGTATCGGCAGCGGACGCTCATGAAAGCCCTAGGAGCTGGCGGCGCTCAGGTGTTCATCACAACCCATAGTGCTGCCGCGCTTGCAGCCGCATCCGACTCCAGTATTTGGTATCTGGATGCAAAAGGTCAACTGGGCCGGCTCCCGAACGAGAAGATTGCCCAACACCAGAGGTCGGCCCCCGACACGTTTCTGGCACGCCTTGCAGTCGTATGCGAAGGAGCTACAGAAGTCGGGTTTGTCAGGGTCCTGCTAGAAAAAGCCATTGATGATCTCATCGAAGACCACGGCGTGTGGATAACCGACGGCGGCGGACACGACAGGACGCTTGATCTCCTTGTAGCGTTGTCGGCCGGGGGCCTTTCTTTTGCGGGGATGGTCGATAATGAGGGTCGTGCTTCGGGCCGTTGGACGAAAATCAAGAATGTTCTGGGCGACCTACTCTTTCAGTGGCCCGATGGCTGCCTGGAGCAGCATGTCATCCCTTTGTTTGAGCCGGCGGCGCTGCCGGGGTTGATCGAGGATCCCGAAGGAACGCGTACTGGAATGCGTCTAAGATCTCTTGCGGACCGGCTAGAGATCGAAGAGGCAGACATCGAAAGTATCAAAGCGCAAGCGGGTCAGGGGCTCACCCAACTGATAGTCGAGGCGGCAACGGGGCATGTTCCGGAAAAGTTCGTTGATGCCGACAAGCCGACGAGGAAGAAGTTTAAAGGCCACGCGAGCGTCTGGTTCAAATCGACCGGCGGCGGAAGTGAGCTGGCGGAAAAGCTCTTCACCCTAAACGCCTGGCCCAAGTTACAGCCCGAAACCCTTCGATTCTTAAATGCGATTCGTCGAACGATAGAATTACCTCCGATTAAGGAACTGCCAAGGTGAACGACTATCTGGTTGCAGCCGCGTTGCGCTCTGATGCACCTCTGGTTCTGGTTGAGGCGCCGGCAGGGTGTGGCAAGACATTTCAGGCTGCACAGTATGCAAAAGATCTCCTTCCCAAGCTTTCCCCCGGACGCCTGCTTATTCTCACCCATACCAATGCCGCCTGCGACGTCTTCAAGGATCGGACGATCGGTTTTGGGAACCGTGTGGAGATTCGTACGATCGATAGTCTGATCACCCAGATAGCGACGGCCTATCATAGAGCGCTGGATTTGCCGCACGATGTTCCAGCTTGGGCACGCCAGCACGGCCCGGGCGGCTTCAGTGAGCTTGCTGTCAAGGTGGCAAATCTGCTGGCACGATCGGCCGTAATCTCCGCTTCTCTAGCCTCGCGCTACCCATACGTCATCTGTGATGAGCATCAGGATTCAAGTGAGGCTCAGCATCAGATCATTCTTTCTATTCACCATGTTGGTGCGATCACGCGCATCTTTGGCGACCCAATGCAGGCTATCTATGAACGCCGGCAAGACCGCGATGCCTGGGACCGGCGGTGGGCCGAGCTTCAGACTGCCGCACATCAGCGCGTTGAGCTCAATACTCCGCACCGATGGCAAGATCGTGCGCCTGAACTTGGGGCTTGGATCAGTGAGGCCAGAAGCGCCCTCAAGAATGAGAGAAGAATCGACCTTCGCGGAGAACTTCCGCATGGTCTCGCGCTGATTCGAGCAGACAATACTGCCGAACGGCACGGCCAATACCTCTGCAAGAACGACCGGAAACCAATAGATAGCTTCGTCAGGACCGCATCAGAGCTTCTGGTGCTGGCGGCCACCAATGACATGGTCCGTGGCCTAAGAGCATTCTTCTATCGGAGGATCCCGATATGGGAAGGGCACAGGCGCGACGCCCTTGCGAGCCTGATTCTGGCCTGCCAGCAGGACATCGGCAACGCCGTCGCCATCGGGAACGCCTACATAGAATTTGTCCAGAGTGTTGCACGTGGTTTCTCTGATACTGCATATGGAAAGATTCTACGACGTGAGGTCGCCGAGAAATGTTCTTCACGGAGAAGGCAAAAACCGGCAAAGATCCAGGAGCTTGCCCGGTTTATTGTCGATTGTCCTGACCACAGGGGTGCAGCCCGGGCGCTGGCGAAGCTGGGGGATTTTATCTGGGTCGATAAAGTTTTTGAAGATGTCAAAATTGATTTGAGTCGCGAATTTAGGGAAGCAGCCACTCTGGTCCATTTTGAAGATGCAGATGCCGGCATGGCCCAGCTTACCCTTCGGCGCACCGTACTTGGCTCATCGCTGCCACCCAAGGTTATTAGCACTGTACATAAGGCGAAGGGGCTTGAGACGGCAAATGTCATGATCGTTCCCTGTGACCGGCAGCATTTCGCAGCCACGGACTACAAACGTCGGCTGCTTTATGTCGCGCTAAGCCGAGCGACAAAGGCACTGGCCCTGGTGCTGCCGCGCGACTCACCAAGTCCGTTGTTTCTGGCATAAGGGTGCCGGGTGTTAGGCCTTACGTTCCAGCACATCCGCCAACCGCTTGACGCCGCTCGCTTCGAGCGCCGCCACCAGTAACCGGAACCGCGCTGTAGCCACCGCGGATGGATTGAGGTATCCAGCGCTCGCTGGGCGAGCCCGCGCGGATTCCTCCCCGGCTCGCGCTGCACCCACAGCTCGTAGAGCCGGTGAAACGCCTCGAGCAGGAAGTGCCCAGACCCGCAGGTCGGGTCGATGAGGCGCACCTCCGGGAGGCCGAACTCGTCGAGGGCCGGGGTCAGCGTGCGGTCGAGGATGAACTCCTCCACGAACTCCGGCGTCTGCAGGAGCGCGTACTTCTTGCGCGCGCTCTCCGAGAGGTCCTGGTAAAGGTCGCCCAGGAAGCGCGTGTTCCACTCCGGGTCGGTGAAGTCGTAGACCACGCCGCCGGTCTCGGGGTCGAGGCGCTGCCAGAACCGCAGCAGCTCGGTGGCGCCGTCGCCGGAGAGGCCGACGGTCCAAATCGGGTTGTGCTCAGGGTCGAAGAGCTCGCGGACGGCGGGGAGCTTGCGCGCCTCGGCGAAGACGTCGAGGAGGTATTCGCGGTCGGAGAGGATGCGCCGCTCCGGGGCCTTGAAGAAGAGCTCGTGCTGGTCGAGGGCCTGCTGGCGCCGCGCGCCCGGGCCGGAGAGCCGAGGGGTGCCGACCAGCTCGTTGTCCTCCATGAAGCGCACGAACACGCAGCCCAGGATCCAGGCCACCGCCACCTGGGTGAGCAGCTCGTCGCGCCACATCTCGAAGGCCTGGCCGGTGCGGTTGGCGTCCTTGGCGTCGCCATGCTGCTCGCGGAGCCTGACGTCGATCTCGTGGACCTCGGAGGCGCGGACGCGCAGGTCGTCCTCGAGCTGGCGGAGCAGTCGTTGCAGGTCCTTGAGCAGTCGCGGGGCGTCGATCATGGTTTCCGGGTCCTCTCACCGATGCAAAGAGCTGCGATTCTACTGCACTCACTCGCGGGATTCTCGCTCCCGGGCCGCGTGGCGCTCGCGGATCGTCCGGGCGCGGGCTGCCATCGCTTCGGCTTCGGAGGTGCGGTCGGTGGCGCGGAGGAGGAGGGCGTAGTTTTCTAGGGCGGTGGCAACCTCGGGATGTTCGTCGCT
>JAAEQG010000075.1 GCA_024231775.1 bacterium | reverse complement strand
TTTTCCAGGCAGTGGTTCCACCTGGTCGACCCGGGCGGCGATCAAGCCGCGGGCGCCGATCGCGATGTGCTCGACGCCTTCGACCTCGGCGCAGGTCATGGTGAACCGTTCCGCCAGAGCGTGCGGATCGAGGTCGACGGGGAGATCGACGAAGTCACGAATCCAGTTCAGCGAGATCAGCATCAGAGCAATTCCATTCTAGGTGCGACCGTCCGGAGTGGTCGCCATCTTTCCACGACGGCGGCGGGGGGGAGCGGCAGAGTCTGTCGTGTTACCCCCGCACGCGCTGCTTTCGTTATCCACCCGGGGCGTCGCCGGAGGTTTCGGCACCGTGGATGACCAGCGGCAGAGTCCCCGTGATCGTCGGTCCCGCGAGTCGCGCGGGATGCACCAGGGCGCGCAGATCGCCCGAGTTCATCACCCGGATATCATGGATACCATATTTCATCATCGCCAGCCTGGTCAGCCCCAGTCCGAAGGCGAAACCGGTAAAGACGTGCGGATCAATGCCCCCAAACCGCAGGACATTCGGATGCACCATGCCGCAAGGCAGAATCTCTATCCAACCGGAGCGCTTGCAGGTCGCGCAGCCGTCCCCCCCACAGATCAGGCAACTCATGTCCAGTTCAAAACCCGGCTCGACGAAGGGGAAGTAACCGGGACGCAAGCGGATCTTGACGTCGCGCTGGAATACCTCGCGCAAGAGCAACCTCATCACCGCGATCAGGTTGGCGATGGAGATGTCCTTGTCGATCATCAAGCCCTCGCATTGGTGAAACGTATTCTCATGCGAGGCGTCGATGGTCTCGTAACGGAAGCACCGCCCCGGAACGATACAACGGATGGGCGGACCGAACTTCTCCATAGTGCGAATCTGCACCGGCGAGGTGTGCGTACGCAGCAGTCGGTCGTTGGCCAGCCAGAACGTATCCTGCATATCCCGGGCGGGATGCGTTGCGGGGATGTTCAAAGCCTCGAAGTTGTAGTGTTCGGTCTCCATGTCCGGGCCGGCTTCCACCGTAAACCCCAACCGCTCGAAGACCCGCTCGATCTCCCACTGCACCGCCGTTACCGGATGCACGTTTCCGGGCATCTCCCGATCGCCCGGCAGGGTGGGATCGAAGGCCCCCGCCCGGGCCGAATCGGCAGCGCTCTCCTTCTCTCGAAACCGGTTTGCACATTCGTCGAAGAGCCGGCCGACGGATTTGTTCGCGGCGTTCAGGGCCTGGCCGACCTGGCCGCGTACCTCCGGAGCATAGTCCCGGATCGTACCCATCAGCTTGCCAAGCGTACCCTTCTTGCCGAGGATGCGGGCTTTCACCTGGCGCAGGGCTTCTGCGTGAGTCACCTCTGCCGCCAGGGACTTCGCCTGGTGCTCAATCTCCGCCAGTTGCTTCTTGAGATCCTCTAGTTCCACGAAAACGTATCTCCCCGTCTGACGATCACCCATGTATAGCGGGCTGGTAGCTTAGACGCCGCGACTCGGCAATTCAAGGACTCCACCGCTCGCGGTTGATGGGGGGGCGTGACCGTATGAGCGGGCTTTTGAGCGTTCTGTCACCGAGCGATCGTCTCCACGCGATCGTCTCCGCACTGTTGTTGCCTCGCTATCGTCTTCGCGAGATCGTCTCCCCGAGATCGTCTCCGCGAGATCGTCGCCGCACGATTGCCTCCGCACGATTGCCTCCGCGCGTGGACGATCCTTTTCGCCCTGAAAGGGCGCACTATGACAGCCCAGGGCAACGCCCTGGGGCAGGATTGCCCGAAGCAACGTAAGCCCTGAAGGGGCGAAGTAAAGCTATGCCGCCCTGTCCGGGCTCGCGTTTGTCTCGGTCACGAGAACCCAGGGCGTTGCCCTGGGCCGATCTATGGCGCCCCGTTGGGGCTGCTCGAGGCGTTGGCAACATGGACGCGCGGTGGACCGCATCAGCCCGCCTAAACTGTTATGGGCCCGTTGATGGGCGTCAGCTCTGGTCCGCAGCGGGGTGCTTACGGTCGACGCTTCAAACGGACCGGAGTATGATCCGCGCGACGCAGGCTGTTCGCTGTTCGCCGTCCGCAGCTTCGCAGGTATTCCCATGCCGACGAGATCCGCCGAATCCATCCATGCTGGTCGTCATCCGTTCACCGGCTCGAAGATTCTCCGACCGAGGTGGTCCGGTACGGGATTGCTCCTGATCCTGGCGGCGGTCTTCGGTTTCTCCGGCGGATGCCGCTCGGCAACGCCACGCGATGCCCCGAGCGAACGGATCACCCAGCAGAAATCGTCTCCCGCCGCGCCGGAGCTTGGGGATGAGATCAGGATCGGCTGGTTCGGACCGACCGATCCACACCTCCCCGATGGCCGCCAGATGTGGGCCGCAGCTTCTCTGGCGATAGAAACAGCCAACCGTGAGGGTGGATTCCAGGGCAGGCCCTTCCGGCTGGTGCCCGTGTGGTCGGAGAATCCTTGGGGATCGGGGGTCAAAGGTGTTACCCGTCTGGTCTACGAGGACCGCGTGTGGGCCATCGTGGGGGCTGTGGACGGAGCAGGCGCCCACCTCGTTGAGCAAGTCGTCGCCAAGGCCAGGGTGACTTTCCTCGATCCGGTGAGCACGGACGACACCGCGAACTCCGCAAACGTGCCCTGGATCTTCTCATGTGCGCCGGGCGATCGGGCGTTGGCCGCCGCCCTCGCCGACCGATTGCTTGCCGCTGTCGGAAACCGGTCCTTCGCCCTGGTCTCGTCCACCGCCCACGATGAGCGGTTGTTTGCGACAGCCCTGGCGCGGACCCTGGCCCAACGGGGGGCATTCCCGGCCCTGCACCTCCAGTTCAGCCCCGGAACGGATCGCTACCTAACTCACCTGGAACGCCTGGTGGCGGTCCGCCCCGTCGCCGTGGTAGCCATCGCCGGACCGTCGGACACCGCCGGATGGGTGCAGGCCATCCGCGAGGCTGGAATCGACGTGCCTCTGTACGGCGGACCGCGCGTCGGTCGAGCCCGATTCCTGGAGCAAGCTGGCAGGCAGGCTGAAGGTATGACCTTCCCAGTACTCTGGCGCGAGGTGACGGCGAAGACCTTCACCGAGGCGTTCAGTGACCGTTATGAAACTAAGCCGGACTACGCAGCCTTCCACAGCTACGACGCCGTCAATCTGCTAGTCGCAGCCATCCGCAAGGCGGGCCTGAACCGGGAGGCGATCCGAGATGCGGTCCGGGCGTTGTCCCCCTGGGCCGGCGTGAGCGGAGCGATTTCCTGGAGCCCGAACGGCAGAAACACCCGGGCAGTCGGGCTGGCGGAAGTGCGAGAAGGCCGCTATCAGCCTGTCGATGGGCGGTAGGGTGAGGCCGGTCGGCGGGATGGCGGAAAATAGAAACACTGGAGAGACGAGGGGAGAAGGGCCGATAACCAGTTCGCGAGCGACGCCTCCTCGTTTTGAGCATATGCGCAGAATGGAGGAAGGCTGATGAGATTCGAGAGATACAGACGCTGGATAGTGGCAGCCTCTGCGGCGCCGCTTCTCGCCGCGTGTTACGGCAGCGCGTGTACGGCAGACACACTTCGGGATGTGGCTTCGGGGCTGAGTGAAGCGGCAGACCGAGTGGACGACGAAGACCGCGACAAGGATCTGGGCGACTACCTGGTCGACCTGGTGGAAGACCTGTAGGCCCGGCTGAGTCGGCGGTTGTTTGAGAACCTCAGAGCGCGAGTGAATGGAGCAGGGAGGCTCCGTTCGCTCGCGCTTCGCTTTTGGAAATCACCCCGCACCGGATCAGTCACTTCGGCGCAACGCAGGCCTTGTACCTCGCGGTGATCTCTGCTCTATTCCGCGGTGCTTTGAAGCGGCGGGCGGGAATGCCGGTCGCTGTGGGAACGAGGGATGATGATCGCAGTAGTTGAACACGTCATCGAGCACGCGACGGGGGTCTACATCGGCCTGCTGTTGTTGGCGTGCGTGGTGGGGATTCTGACCAAGCGTCTGACTCACGTGCCCTACACTGTCGCCCTGACGCTGGTGGGTCTGGCGGTGGCGATGCTGAAGCTGGGGCCGGATATTGCGGAGACCGGATTCAGCAAGGAGCTGATCTTCTTCGTGATGCTCCCGCCGCTGCTGTTCCAGGGGGCGCTGCACATCGAGCTGAATCGGTTGTTGCAGCACTTCTGGCCGATCCTCACGTTTTCGGTCATCGGCGTGTTACTTTCCACTTTCGTCATTGGCGGTTTGATGTACACCGTGGGGGGGGTGGGAGTGTTTCTGGTGGCGCTGCTTTTCGGGGCGATGGTGACGCCCACGGATCCGGTGAGCGTCTTGGCCCTGTTTCGCGAATGCGATGTGCCCGCAGACTTGAAGTACCTGGTGGAAGGGGAGTCGCTATTCAACGACGGTACTGGGGTGGTGGTCTTCACGATCATCCTGAGCATGATTGTGGAGGATCGGTCTTTTGAACCCGGGGCCGCGGCGCTGGAGTTCGCCAAGGTAGCGGTGGGGGGGCTGCTGCTGGGTGCTCTGCTGGGCGGAATCGCGTTCTGGGTGATGCGGCACATAAACGACCATCTGCTGGAAAACGCGATTTGCCTGGTGCTGGCGTATGGCTCGTTCTGGCTGGCGGAGGTGATGCACGTGTCCGGGGTGATCGCCACGGTGATCGGCGGTCTGATGATCGGGAACTTCGGCCGGCGATTCTCCATGGCCCGACAGACTCGGGAGACGGTGGAGACCTTCTTCGAGTCGGTGGACTTCTTGATCAACTCGTTCCTGTTCATCCTGATCGGGCTCGAGCTGCAGACCCTCACCTGGGAGAGCATGGTTGACAATCTGCCCGCTCTGCTGGTGGCGGTCGGGGCGTTGTTGGCGAGTAGGGCGATCGTGGTCTATCCGCTGTATGGACTGCTGAACCTGGCGGGGACTCGGCGACCCAAGCGCTGGGCGCACATCCTGTTCTGGGGTGGGCTGCGCGGGTCGATTCCGATTGCGCTGCTGTTGGGTCTGCCGGAGCATGCCGTCATCGACGCGCATCGCGAGACCTTGCTGGTGGCCGGTTTCGGGCTGGTGTTCTTCTCCCTGGTGTTCCAGGGGCTGACCATGAAGCCCCTGCTGCATGTCCTGGGCATCGCCGGTGATGCTTCCGGCGATTCGGAGGGCAGTGTTGCGGCGGAGTAGGCGGTCCGCTTGAGTGGACAGCTACGCGGGGCGACAAGTGTACTGGTGAGGTCAATCATGCGCAGGCTACATCTTGGCGAAATCACCTGTATAGCCGTCGCGCTCGTGAGCGGGCAGTTAGGTTGCCCGGGTGCGGTGGCGCCGAGCGGCGGCGGTCGTTCCGGAGGCGGTCAACCTGATCCCAACGATTCGACGAGCCCGCCGACCCACGCTTTTCTGCTGGACGTTGCCCGACATGTTGACGAGCCGTTCACCGAGGCGGAAGTCGACGCGCTGTTTGCCGAGGCGTCCCGGCTGCTGCAGACAGCTCAGCCGGAGTGCCCGGACGTTGCCACTGGTGTATCTTTCCTCCGGAACGCTACGCTGGACGTATTCCATGGCGGTTCGGCGGTGGTGACCACGGAGGCTGACCTCGACGCCCTGTTCGATCTTCCGTACGACATCAAGATCGTGCGGGGTCTGGTGGGGGTGTGCGGCGTGGAAATCCCCGAGGACGTGGCGACGATTCTGGGGTGTGCCACGTTCGGCGGATCGCTGGTCATCACCTCGATGGCCCCGGCGGATGTCTGGGCTCACGAGTGGGGGCATGTGCAGTATCTGGAGCATCGGGACGATTGTGCGCGTAACCTGATGCACTCCTACGAGCTGGATACCAACGCGGTGAACACGACCGAAAGCCAAGCCTTCCTCACTCCGACACCGGGAGGACCCGCGCTGCGGATTGGAGCGGGCGTGCCGACCCGACAGCCGCCAACGCATCTGCTGCGTCGGATCGACGAGCCGGCGGACGGCTGGCTGAACCGCGTCTTGAGGCGTCGCTACTCAGCGGGTGTTCCGTACGAACTGGCGGTCGGCGGCGACGCGGACGCGGTGAGCGGCTTCGCGTCCTGGTGCAGCATGGATACCGCTCCCCAGGCCCGGTGCAACGCGGTGCGGTTGACGGGGTTGGCGGGGGACGAGCGCGCCTGTGCGGCGCTCATCGAGCTAATCACCACACCGGTCGGCGGTTTAGATGACGATGCGTTTGCGGTCGTGTCGGAAGCGTTTCTCGCTCTGGGACGCTTGGCTGAGCGCGATCCCACGGGGGAGACATTGGCCTTCTTGATTTCGGGTACCCAGCCGGAGTGGTGGGCGGATCGCGGTATACGCTGGCGGTTCGCGGGCTATTCGGGGGAAGGTTTGCATCGGCTGCTGGCGAGGTTGTCTATTCTGGGCCTGGGGTTATCGGGCTGCGACGCAAGCTTGGACCATCTGCACATGTTGCAGGGTCGGGTAGATGCCGGTCTCCTGGATGCCGAGGTGTTTGGCTCCCAGATCGACGAGGCCATAGCCCGCCTCGAACGACGTCCCGTAATCGTCCGGGCGGATGACGCTGCGAGGAGATGGCGCTGAGCTGGCGTCCTCCGTGAGTAGACCAGTGTCGGAGCACGCGAGGCGCGCGCAACCCGCGCTCAATCCTCCCGAACAGTCGACATCTCAAGAGCATCCTTCCTGAGTCCGATGTTGTGGCTGAGCGGGCAGGTCTTGGCCTGCGCGCGGCCCGATCGCCCCAGGAAGCGACCGATGCGAATGGATTCCTTTGCACTGGCAACGCCGTCGATCCACCCGCTGTTGAGCAGTCGGGTCGTTTCGTACGACCGTGAAGCTCTTCGCACGGGCGGGCTGCTCGCCCTGATTCTGGTGCTGGCGGCGGTGGTTCGCTTCGGGGGGCTGGATCGGGAGAGTCGCTGGGGGGACGAGTACCTCCAGACGATGAGCTACGCCTGGCCGCTGCAATACGTGGCCATGTGGTCCCGAGCCCTTCCCCAGCCGCCCCTGGACGCGTCGATTGGATGGGCTCTGTTCAAGATCGATGACTCGGTCTGGATGATGCGCGCCCCGGCGGCGTTCTTTGGCGTGGCGGGTGTCGGGATGTGCTTCGTCCTGGGTCGGAAGATGGGTTGCTCGTCGGTTGGGCTGGTGGCGGCGGCTTTGCTGGCGGCGTCTCCCATGCACTGGCGGCTGAGCCAGACGGCGCGCCCCTACACGATCTACGGGGTGGTCTGGCTAGTGATGCTGTGGACGCTGATGCGCGCCTTGGAGCATCCCACTCGCCGGCGCCTGGCGGTTTTTGGGTTTACCGCCGTGGTGCTCACCCTGGTTCGTGGGATGGCTCCGTGGGTAGCCCTGCTCAGTGTCGGTTTGGTGCTGACGGCGTTGCGTGTACGGGGGAGGCGTAGTAGCGACGGTGGGGATGGCGAGGATGCTCATGCCGTGAAGCGTGTGTGGGGTATCACTGTTCTGGCCGTGTTTATCGGACTGCCGGTGTTGGTCTATCTGCTCACAGGGGCGATGCAGCAGACCACGCTGAGCACCCTGGATCAACCGGTGGCTCAATCGTATCTGGCGGGGTTTACCGAGCGTCTGACTGAGAACGCGCTGGTCTGGTGGCACGCGTCCCAGGCAATGTTCGGCAAGGGAGCACCGCTGATCCTGCTGCTCGCGGCGCTGGGGGTGGCGGTGCATCTGCGCCGATGGAGGAGCTTGACCCTCCCGGTGCGCTGTGTATGTGGCGTCGCTTGGCTGGTCGGACCGGTCCATCTGGTGGTGTTCTCGGTAGCGGTCAGCAAGTACCCGATGGCCGACCGATACGCGCATTTTCTGCTGCCCATTGTGGCGGTGTTCGCGGGGAGCAGCCTGGTGGGCCTGCTCAGATGGAGTCAGCTCCGGTTCGAGGCGGCTCCCACTCTACAGCGGATGAGTGGTGGTGCCTTGGTCCTGCTCGTGTTGGCTTCTCCGGCGATGTCCACGCTTCGAGGGACTGGACAATACTACAACGCTGACTGGCGCGGATGCGCCGACTATCTGGCGGACAAGGTGACCTCCGGCGACGTCATCATGGTGTTCCAGGACCGACCGCTCGGTGCCTATCAGCCGTGCTTCTGGGGCAAGCACGAGTGGCCGGACGATTCAAACCGGCCGCTGGGCGAATCGATGTGGACCCTGGCGTCATCGGAAGCCCACTGGAAACGCTTGCTGCAGGCCTCCGGACGGTGCTGGCTGGTGATTTGCCACGACTTTGGCGGCGAGCCCGCTGACGCATACCGAAGCAGAGGTCTGGCGGTCGCTCCACCAGGGATGGAGCTAACCAAGTTCCGCGGGCTCGATCTGCTGCGACTCACCACGACATCTTCGGATGCCTTGGCGGAAGCGGTCAGCGCATGCGACACGGTTCTGGCACTTGGCTTGACCCACCCCGATGCGGCGGCGATTGGCCATGTGCTTCGTTCGAGACTCCTGCTCCACAGGGGCGACGCCGGCGGGGCAAACGCTGCTTTGGAGCGGGCCATTGACCTGGTTCCGCCACGGCGTCAGGCGTGGTTCACCGCCGCTACCGCAAACCATGTCCGCGTACTGGGCGAATCAGCTCCTTGATGGTTCGCATGAGCCCCCACCCTTTGTTGGACAAAGGATGGGGCACCCGGGGCCGTCGGCTTGGCCCGTAGCGTCACCCACAAGGGGTGACGCCACGTTCATGATGGCCACCGGCAGGTAGACCGACAGCCGCTTCAGCGGCAGTAGACGCCGAAGCCAAGTCTCCCCCTCGTAGTGCCGATAACTCGGATGATGCAAACGACCCTGAGCCTGCCGAAGAGCGCGTTGTACGATAGCAGCGTCGACGTCGAGGTGCATGCCTCGCTCGAGGTGATCGACGAGCTGTACAACTACACGCATTGGATATTCAACAAGGTGCGGCCGTTTGTCGGGGATACGGTCTGCGAGGTGGGCAGTGGGATCGGGGCGATCACCCAGTTCCTGCTCAGCCGACGGCGGGTGGTCGGGCTGGAACCCTATCCGGAGTCGCTCCGCCGCACGCAGGAGCGTTTTGCGGATCACCAGAACATTTCGTTTGCGCCCTATCCGATTCAGCAGTGTCCCAACGAAGACCTGCCGGCCAAGAGCTTCGATTCGGTCGTCTGTCTTAACGTACTCGAACACATCGAAGACGATGTCCAGGCGCTCGACTCCATGCGCCGCCTGTGTGGAGAACGCGGGCGCGTGGTCACCCTGGTCCCCGCGCACATGACTGCCTTCGGGGCCATGGACCGTTCCTTCGGACACTACCGGCGATATAATCGGAGGAGCCTGCGCAGTGCGTACCACCACGCCGGTCTTGCGGTTACCCACAGCTTCTACATGAACGCAACCGGGTTCTTCGGTTGGCTGTGGGAGGGACGCATCATGCGGCGCGGGCGCATTTCTGCCCGAGCCGCCCGGACGTTTAACCGCATGGTACCGTTCGTCGATGCGCTCGAGCGCTTGTTTCCCCCACCATTCGGCCAGTCGCTGGTGATGGTGGGCACGCCGCGGTAGGTGTTCTTCCCTGCCCGGAGCTCGTAGCCATGAAGTGCGACAACTGTGGGGCTCCGCTGGCGATCGTGGAGGGGCGCGACTACTTCCGTTGCTCGTACTGTGCGACGGTTTGCTTCCCCACAGAGAGCACGGCGACAGCCGACCGCGTTACCTCGCTTGAAACCCAGGCTGACGCCATTTGCCCGCTCTGCGCGGTTCATCTGATCGCGGGGGCGATGGACGGCAGGCCGGTGCGGCACTGCTCAACCTGCCGGGGCGTGTTGCTGACCAGCGACGACTTCGCGGAGATCGTCCGCTCCCGACGGGAGACCTATGCGGGTCCGGTGGCTGCCCCGGTCGCGCTCAATCCGGCGGAACTCAAGCGACGCCTGAATTGCCCGAGCTGCGGCGAGCCCATGGACACCCATCCCTACTACGGTCCCGGGAGTGTGGTGGTGGATTCGTGCGGGAGCTGTCGGTCGGTGTGGCTCGACCATGGCGAGATGACGACCATCGAAGAGGCCCCCGGCCGCCGCTAGCAACACCACATACCGGATCCCGTTGGAACGTGACGATACGACTTCTCTCCGAACCGCGACCGTGGTGGGGCGGGTCAGCAAGATGGGCCGTCCGGCGCAAGGGGAAGGACCAGCCGCGGATTAGCGCGGATGGACGCGGATAGGGGAGTCATCCAATCCGCGTTGATCGGTGTGTATCCGCGGCTTGATCAGTTCGATGCGGACCTTGATCGGCAAGCTCAGACTGCGTCTCTCACGAGGTGGAACGCAGAGACGCAGAGTTCGCAGAGAAGAGGGGGAAAACGTCGAAAAGTCGAAAAGTCGTGAGGGTGTTAATGTCAAAACGGGCGTTACCTACCTGGAGATTCGTCAGCAGGCGGGTCGGATCACCGAGACAGGTTGCGCGTTGCCCCGACGTCCCTCCTCTTCCAGAAGCCGCCAAGAAGCACAGAAAGCACAAACCTTGCGCCTTTTGAGCATCTTCGTGG
>JAAEQG010000074.1 GCA_024231775.1 bacterium | reverse complement strand
CCCGGCTGGGGCTCGGAGGGCTTCAAGCTCGCGCTGACCGGCAATCAGCCGGCCTACTGGTCGGCGCATTCGGGCGATCCCGGACCGGGAGGGGTGTCCGCCGGCAGATGGACCATGCTGGATCCTGGGGATCCTCCCGGTCGGCCTGATCCCGAAGGTTCCGACGAACGCGTGCTGCGGGGTTACGTGGTGGCTTGGGCGGTCCTGTCCACTGGCGAGGAAATCCGCTGGAACCACCTCAAGGGTGACGCGGTGATCATCAACTACGACAAGGCCACCGCCTGGGAGTACAACGCCGTCGCCTATCAGGCCCTCGAAGTGGAGAACGGTCAGCAGACCAACGGCGGAGCCGATCCCGGCACGCTAAACCTCGACGGTGTGGAGTACGACCAGAGCTTCGACGTGCTCCTGCTGGACTTCTACGCGACGACCGAACACGTAGCCAATGGGCAGTCACGCGATCCCCAGTGGATCGACGTGGACACCGACCTGACTCTGCTGCCGGTCAGCGTGGACCTGCGCCAGGACAACGGTCAAGGCCTGCCCCCCGTTCCAGTGACCACCAAGGCGCGCTTCGACATCTGGAACCAGGAGGAGTCTGGCCCGTTTGGTTATGAGCGCTGCATCACCTGCTGGGACCAGGCTTTGCTCAGCAGCTACGAACCGGCGGGACTGACGATCTTCATGCGCGAGTTCCTCCAGACCGACAAGGGCGTAGCCCGGATCGACGGCATGGAGAGCGGCGTCTGCCCGGGCAGTGAAGCCGACCCGCTGGTGGGCGTAGCCGCTAAGCACCTGGCCTTTGGCGGTTTCGACCGCTTGCCCGTAGGCCGTGACACTGCAGGGATGAACCTTCCCGGCTGGGGCTACGATGATAGCGCGGTGGTTCGCGCGGATGTCACCCCCGGTGGCGGCGGAACGGGCGAGCGTCCGGGGGCTGGGCAGCCCGGTTCTCTTTCCGCGCCGGTGAAGGCGTCGAGCCTGGTGACTTCGGCGACGGCGGGCTCCGATGGCTCCGGTTCGCCGGTGACCCTGGCTTCGGCGCAGAATGTGCGAGCCAGCACCAGCGAGAAGGGCAGCCTGTTGATCTTCCCGAAGGTCGAGCTGCGCTGGAACTCGGCGGGTGAGCTGATCCAGGATACGTTCATCGATTTAACCAACGACCACGAGGACGAGGTCAAGGTACAGGTGTACTACATCCACGGCGACGCTCCGCTGGAGGCGGTACCGTCACCGTGCGCTTGGTAGCGAGGGCGGCGTGCTCCGGATGCGCGGAGTGATGCCACAATGAGTTAGCTGGAGGCGGGCCTGCGTTCCGGAGTTCACCCCGGGGTGCAGGCCCGTCCGTCGAGCGGTGGCCTTCAGGCGTATCCTCGGCGTCACGGCAGGCCATTCACCTCTGGATCCTCTGCAACACCCGATAACCGCAACTACGGCGGGGTTGGCGTGCAGAACGTATTGTATGTTTGTCTTGGCTGCGACAGGCCATGGGGGATGTTCAACCCACCCTGAGGCGAATCGGGGAGATGGTCGGCTCAGGCGGCAGGCACGCATGATCGGTCTCAGCAGGGGGGAATCGTACCAGTGAATATCGTACAGTGCATTGGGCTCCTGCTCTTGGGTGCTGCCAGCTTGGTGTCTCTTGCCGAGCTGCTCATCTGGATGTGTTCTGGTCCACGGCCCCAGCATTCGGCATCATGACCGCTCATGTGCGCCCACGTGGGGCCGTGAGCCCTTGCGGCGGACCCACCGCTGTGCCCGGACGTGTCACTTACGGCCGATAACCAGATTCGATACCCCGATTCTGTGGCGCGGCTCGCCTCACCCAGGCCGCCAGCGCTATCCATCACGGACCTTGGCAGTCCGTGGCAAGACTCTCTTCCTTGTGGGACCGGATTTCCAGCCGGTCTCCTGGAACCCGCAGAAGCTGGACGACAGGCTGGAAAGCCTGTCCCACAAACTTCCACCACGGGCTGCTGGGTCCGATTACGTAGACCGCGCCAGTCGCTACGCTTCCCTCCTGTAGTCCCATTTCATGGTTGTGCCCGCAGGTTCTTCAGACAATCGTTGCAGTGAACCCACCCGATCGGTTAAGCTGGAAGACGGTTCAGGGCGGATGCTTCTCAGGTCACACCGGTTGGAGGGGCAGGACCGGTGAACGTCGTGCAGTATGTAGGGCTGGGGCTTACCTCGATGGCGGGATTGGTGATCCTCGCCGAGTTTGTCGCATGGTCACTCGCGGGTACTCTGAGCGAGCATGCGGTGGACGAGTCCTCGCCTGGCGGTGTACTACGCAAACTGCCGCCACCTCAGTGTGTCGACGCGGTTCGGTCCTGCCTGGAGACCGCCGTTTCCGGCCAGCGGCGGGGCATCTCTGCGTCCCTAAAGAAGACCTGGCGTCCCGCAGGTGCGACAGGAGGCCCTCGGGTCCAGCCGAACCGAATGGGGCGATGCTTGTAATCGGCCTGGTTCGGTGGTATTATGCGGTCGGAGGCGGAGACTACGCCATGTAGGCTCCGTATTGAGGAGAGAGGGACACATCGGCATTATTCACGATGTATCCCGGTAACAAGGTGGTCCATGCCCGAGCCGAGAGTCGGCGCGGAGCGGGTCATCCCGGCTGGACCAGTGGGTCAGGCAGGGGTGGAACTCCGCAGGTGCGCTGCTTCACGGCAGGATGTCGGGCCGCCGGACGTGCAGCGATTCAGGGAGAGAGGTCATGGCCGGGACAAAGCGCAGAATGTGGATTGGTGCCATTGTTGCTTCCGCAGCTTCGTGGACACTTCCCCAGGCGGACGCCGGGGTGTGGAACATGCCTTCCGGAAGCAGCGACAGCTTCACGTACTCAGGCGGGTTTGACTATGACGGACTGTTCGGCGAACCGTCCGTGGCGGGAGATACCTTCATATTCATGACCCCGAGTTTTACCGCGAGCGCCTCAGACGATGGCACTGATAGCTCGGCGGATGCTGTGGAGTTTGATTTGCAGGTGAACGCCGGACGCGGGCTTGCCCAAGTCAGAGTGGTCCCCTTTGGCGGCTACACGCCGGCGGGGGACCTGCTGGGCGAGAAGGTTAGCGTGCTGGGCCAGCTCACCGTTACTGAAAACGGTGGCAGCGGGCTATGGCAGCAGGCTCTCCTCAGCAACGGTGCTGGTGGCGGCTGGAACGGTCTCGCTGCTATTGAGAGCGATTCGGTGACCAGTGTCCACGTATCCTTCGAGCTTGATCTCCGTGCTCATCCGGGGGCGGGCGAGACCTCAGAGATCTGGGGCGATGCTCCGCTGCAGATCGCGGTGCTCACCAATGAGGTTCCAGAGCCGGGCTCGCTTGCACTGCTCCTGACGGGGTTGTGCGCTAGTGTGCGCCGTCGCCGCTGATTGGCTCGCCCAATGCGGTTCCCTCAAGTCAGGCAAACCGATCTCCTGCGCCCGCGTGCAGGCCAAACGTCCACGTCACCAGCAGCATCGCCTACCGATCTTCTCTCGTTTTGCCCAGATTGCATGTGGGTGAGTTGGTCGGACGTTGCCGTGCTTATCGGAGCGCTCTATCTGGTAGCTCGCGTCGTGATCCTGCCCTCGGGTATGACAGACCGGTGGCGAAACGCCATTCAAGCTAGCTACACTGGAGATTATGGGCCAAACGACGACAATTGGCTTGACGGTGTTCCGTTCGGAATGTACCATATAGTAAAGCTGGGGAGAATAGGGAAGTTCTCTCGGGTGTGGAAAGGGACACGAGAAGCAACGGCAAACGGAGCGCCGAAATGAAGACGGCGATTGAAACCATGAAGAGCGTGTTCACCACCGGGGAGGTGGCGACGATCTGCAAAGTCAGCCAGCAAACGGTGATCCGCTGTTTCGATAGTGGGAAGCTGAAGGGCTTTCGCGTTCCGGGATCGAGGTTTCGGCGCATTCCGCGTGAGAACTTGATCGACTTCATGCGCGAGAACCAGATTCCGTTGGACCACCTTGATTCCGGTAAAAAGCGGATTCTGGTGGTTGACGATGACCTGGCGATCGTGGAGATGTTCGCCGAACTCTTCGCCCGCGACGGACGGTTTGAAGTGCGGACCGCGACAACCGGGTATGACGCCGGATTGATCACCCAGGAGTTCAGGCCGGACGTGATGCTCCTGGACTTCAAGCTACCGGACGTTAATGGCAACGTGGTCTGCAAGACAGTCCGGGCCATCCCAAATCTTCAGCACATGAAAATCATCATCATCAGCGGCGTAGCCGATCCAGACGAGGTGGACGAGTTGCTCAAGTCCGGAGCGGACGAGTTCATCAAGAAGCCCTTCGAGATCGATTCGGTGATCTCGCGGATCACGGAACTGGTCCGGGCATAGCCCGCTCGCCGAGAACGTGGCAGCGGCGATGGCCACCGGGCGATGATGTCAGGAAGAAACGGGGGCGACTCAGGGGGATCGATCTGTGTCCACGGCATCCCAGCCGGCAGAACCTTGCACCCTGGGCTCACCCCGGGCTGAGCTGATTCTGGCTCAGCTGGAGCAACTGCCCACACTTCCGGCGGTGGCCACCCGCCTCCTGGAAGTCACCACTTCCGATGCGAGCAGCGCAAGCGACGTTGCGGCGATCATCGAGATGGACCAGGCCCTGACCGCGAAGGTGCTTGCCCTGGTACGCAGCGCCTCGGTGGGCGCTCGTGAGGCCAGTACGGTCAGCCGGGCGATTGTGCTCCTGGGGTTTGAATCCGTCCGCAATGCCGTGTTGGCGGTGCAAGTCTACGAGACGTTTCGTAGCGTGGAACCGCAGGACGGGGCGGGGCTGGACCGCGAGGAGTTCTGGAAGCACAGTCTGGCGGTCGCCTGTGCGTCGCGCCTGGTGGCGGAGCGGATGGACCTGCGCAAGAGGAGCGGTGAGGCGTTTGTCTGCGGTCTGCTGCACGATCTGGGCAAGATGGCCTTGGACGCCTGTTTGCCGAAGAGCTACGCGCGGGTGCTGCAACAGACCCGAGCCTCCGGTAGGTGTCTCTGCGACGTTGAGTCTGAGCTGCTGGGCGTGGACCACACGGTGGCGGGCAAGCGGTTGACCGTTCGGTGGAAGCTCCCTCAACCGATCGTGGACTGTGTTTGGCTGCACCATGCCCCCCCGGGATTCTGGCCGGACTCCGAGCCTTCGGCGGAGATGCTGCGGGTGGTTCACGTTGCCGACCAGATCGTGCGTCACCAGCGAATCGGTTTCTCCGGCTATGCTCATCTGGAACCGCTGGACACGGTGGCGCGGGAGGTGGGTCTGGACCCGGGTGAGATTCAGCCGATCATTCAGGCCTTACCGGAGGAGATCGAACGGAACTGCGAACTGGTGGGCCTCAACGGTTTGAGTGGGACGGAGATGTACGCCCAGGCAGTTTCGGAGGCCAACGCCGAGCTTGGGCGGGTCAACATTGCCCTGGCCACTGCCAACCGGCGTCTCGGAGTGCGGGCGCGTTGCTTCGACGCGCTGGGCCGATTCACGCGCGATCTTTCGCTGGACGATAGCGTGGCGACGACCTGCCAAACCGCCGCCAAGTGCGTGCGCGAGGTCCTGGAAGTTGAGACCGCGGTAGGTTTCTTCTGTGATGCGGGTGGTACCGTGTATCACGCCGGGGCCAGCACTACGAACGGAGATTGGATTGACGTGTTCTCCGGTTCCAAGTTGTCCGCGACCGATGAGCGGTGCAGATCAGGTCGCTCTGCGGTGGTGGGCGGCGCTACCAGCCCGGCACCGCCCATGGCGGAACCGGTGCTGCAGCACTTTGAGAGCGCGCCGTGGTCAGGCCTTCCGCGGATGTGGCCCATCACCCATGGCGGGGTGGTGATTGGCGGCGTGCTGTACCGCGGAGAATGCGACTCTGTGGAGCTGATTCCCCCGGCGCCGTCGGAGATCGAAGCCTTGGCGGTGGCGTTCGGGCTGGCCGTCGCCGGGGCAGTGGACCGCACCAGATCGGAGCGACTTTACGAGGGTCTGGCCCGGGCCAACCGCCAGCTTCACGAAGCTCGAGCCGAGTTGATCCGCACGAAATCGATCGCCTCGATTGCCGAAGTGGCGGCGGGCGCAGCCCATGAGGTGAACAACCCGCTCGCAGTGATCTCGGGGCGGGCTCAGATGTTGGCGAAGTCGGTCGAGGACGAGGAGCAGAAGCGGGCTGCGGAGATTATTCAGGAGCACGCTGCCCGAGCGAGTGCCATCATTGGCGAACTCGTGGGCTACGCGAAACCCGACCCGCCGGATCCGAAAGTCATTCCGATGGCGGAGTGGCTCGAGGGGCTTCGCCAGCAGTGGGAGGCCTCGTCCGGCCTCAAGCCAGGGCAACTGGACGTGACACTATCGGACCGGAGGATCCGCGCTTGCGCGGACCCGGACCAACTCCGCCGTATCTTCGACGCGCTGCTGGCCAACGCAGCGGAATCCACCGGTTCTGAAAATGCCCGGCTGCGGATTAACTCCGACTCGGCAACGTCCGATGACAGGATCGTTGTCAGAGTGGAGGACAACGGAGCCGGGATGGCGCCCGAAGTCTTGGAGCACGCCGCCGACCCGTTTTTCTCTCACCGGGCAGCCGGTCGGGGACGGGGGATGGGTCTGTCACAGGCGACGCGTCTGGCTGCGAACAACGGCGGGCGCCTCTGGCTGGAATCCACCCCAGGTGTCGGTACAACGGCGTACGTGGAGTTGCCCGCCGCTCGGTAGAGCGGGTGCCCCTGCCTCGGTAACGATACTCTCCCCTAACGAAGACCGAGTCACCAATACCCAATCCCCCGCCACGGATCGCCTCGAGGCGGGGGATCGAGAGGCTGACGGCGCGCATGTCCACAACTCGACGACGCAAGATCCTGGTGGTGGACAACGACCCGCACACGGTGGAGATGATCGTGGAGCTGTTTGTGCGCCATCTGAACGCACACCTCACCTGTGTATCGTCGGCGGAGGATGCCCTGGATATCGAGATGCTCGAGCCGCACGACGCCTTGATTGCGGAAGTCAACCTTCCGGGCATGAACGGGGTTGCCCTGGCGGAGCGGGCGATGGAACTGGCGTGGCGTCCGGTCATCCTCATGAGCAACGATCCGAATCTTTCGCAAGCAGTCGGAGGTTTGCGCGCGGGGGCCATCGACTTCTTCACCAAGCCCTTCGACCTCGAGTGTCTGCTGGCGGCGGCGGAGCGAGCCCTGGAGCAGGCTGAGGCTGAACGAAACCGGACGCAGCGGCACCATCGCCTGCGCGCTCTGGTGCGGCGGGTGATTCGCGAACGTCGAGACTTGAATCAGCGCGTCGACCTGATCTGCCGGGATCTGGTGGGCGCTCACCGCCGCTTGATCCATCGCGTGCTCGATCGCGAGCAGGAACGGGCGTAGATTCTCGGCGGTCGGTCACGATTCAGGCGGGGATCATTCCGAGCCCTCATCACTCAGGCCACAGCTCCTGACGCAGGTGCGGAGTCCTGGTGGGCGCACCGGGTGCCATGCTCATCCCGAAGGGTGAGCATGCCGTTGGCCCAATCATGGCCACGGTGCGCGATGGCCATGGCACCCAGTGCGGCGTTCTGGTGGTCGGAGCGTTGGCTCTGGGACCCACTCGCTTGCGCTCGGGCTCTGAATTGAATGCTTGTCGGGCATACCCGTATTCCCCCGGGGCGGTGGCGTAGCGGGAGCGAGGCTGGTTTCGATTCGCCGGGATCGATACAATCGCGCGCCGAAGTCCCGACCTTGGGATGCCCGACGACGCCACCCGGTGACCCCAGATCATGGCTGAAGATTCAAAGACTTCATCATCGCCCGCAGCAACACCGAAGCGACGACCGTGGTGGCTGACCTTGATCGTGGTTTGTGTGATCGTCGCGGCGGCGGTGCATGAAGTGGGTGTCAAGGGCCGCCGGGCGAGATACGCCTGGCTGAGGGTTCCGCAGGAGCGGGTTCAACCATCCGGGAAGTGGCGGCTGGCGGAGACGGTTCCGGCGCAGGCGGGCGAGTTGGCGGGGTGCAACGTCCTGCTGGTGACGCTGGACACCACGCGGGCCGGTCGGTTGGGATGCTACGGGAACTCGGGCATCGACACCCCGGTACTGGATGGGCTGGCTCGTCGGGGGGTGCTCTTTTCTAACGCGGTGGCTCCGGCGCCCACGACGTTGCCGTCTCACGCCAGCATCCTGACCGGGGTGTATCCGGTCCATCACGGTGCTCGCACCAACGGTATGTTCAGGATGGGAGACGCCCAGCACACCCTGGCGGAGATGCTCTCACCGGCGGGATACGCCACAGGGGCGGTGGTGTCCGCGTTTGTCCTGGACAGCCGATTCGGACTGGCCCAGGGTTTCGGTTTCTATGACGACGACGTCAGCGCAGAGCGTGGGGCGAGCCCGCTGGGCGCCGAAGAGCGCCGCGCCGATCGGACCACCGCCAGAGCGATCGCGTGGTTGGACCAAGCCCGCGAGGGACCGTTCTTCCTCTGGGTCCACTACTTCGATCCGCACGCCGTCTATCAGCCGCCTGCAGCGTTCGCCGAGCAGTACCCCTACAACCTCTATGATGGCGAGATTGCGTTTGTGGACCAGCAGCTCGGGCGGTTGTTGGGGGAGATGGAGCAGCGCGGGCTCCTCGACGAAACGCTGGTGGTGGTGGCGGGGGACCACGGCGAGGGCCTGGGGGAGCACGATGAGCATACCCACGGATACCTGGTGTATGACGTGACCCAACGCGTACCGCTGATCATGAACTGTGGCCGCCGGTGGGGGGAGGGTGTACACGTCAGCCGGCGGGTGTCGTTGGTTGACATCGTGCCCACCGTGCTGTCCCTGTTGGGGATCGGTGCCCCCGGCGGGCTCGACGGGTTGGACCTGACGCAGCCTGCTCCAGCGGACCGCCGGGTGTACGTCGAAACCTATCACGGGTTCATGGAGAATGGGTGGGCGGCGCTGTTGGGGGTATACGAAGGGGACCACAAGTATATCCACGGACCGCATCCGGAACTGTTCGATCTAGCTGATGATCCGTTCGAGCACCGCAACCTGGTTGCCGCGGAGGCGGATCGGGTGGAGCATTTGGTATCGAAGCTGACGGATCTGTTTGGCGCGGAGGTGGTGTCGGACCAGGCGCCTCGGCCGACCTCGACACTCAGCCCGGACGAACTGGCTAAGCTTGAGTCACTGGGTTATGCCTTCTCGGGCGCGTCGGAGACGTCTGCCGGCGGGCCGAGGCCCGATCCCCGGGAGCGTATCGATCTGGTCAACCGGATCTTCGAGATCGTTTGTTTCTATCAGCCGCGTGGCTTGCACGATCGGGCGATCGAGCTGCTGGAGGAGCTGACCCGCGAGTATCCGGAGGCCTACCCGGCGCACTACAACCTCGGTTCGGCCTATGTACAGGCGGGAAGATTGGCCGACGCCGTCGACGCCTACGAGCGGTGTGTGACCCTGCGCCCGCGTGCCGCTGAAGCCTTGTACAATCTGGCGACGACGCTGATCGGTCAGGGCGAGCACAGCGAAGCCGAAGTCCAACTCCGACGACTGCTGAGCGGCTTCCCGAACCACTTCGAGGGGCACTACGATCTGGCTCATCTGCTGGCTGGACAGCACCGCTTCTCCGCGGCGGCCGATCAGATTAAGTTGGCCTTCGAGCTGGATCCATCATCCGACGGCTGCGCGGCGTTTTTGGTCAGGGTTTTCGTCGCGGCTGAGCTGGATGCTGAACTCGAGCGGATTCTACGCGGACAGCTTCGGGCTCATCCGCGACAGACGCGCGTGCGCAACGCGCTGGCGGATCACCTGGCCAGCCAGCAGCGTTTCGGTGAATCCGGGGACCTGCTCAGGGAGGGGGCGATTCTGACGCCGGATGATGGGGAGGCGGTCAGCGCGCTCGCTTGGCTCTTGGCTAGCTGTCCGGGTGAGGCGTATCGCCAGCCGGATGAAGGTTTGGCGATCATGGAGCGGTTTGTGGATACGCGGGGCGGCGCCGATGCCCACAGCTTGTTTACGCTTGCACGCATCCACGACCGCCTGGGGCACCGTGCTCGAGCGGTTGAGGTCGCTCAGCAGGCTCTGGACGTCGCCCGGGACACCGGCCGCGACGATCTTGCCCAATCCGTCTCGACGTTCCTGGCGCGTTTGGACAGCTAGCCGGATTCGCCCAGCGGTCGCCGGGTGAGCACGCCCGTACCGCTTCAGGCGGGGATCTGATGGATCGCCTGACGTGGGCGGAACCGGGCACCACTTCGCCTATTCGCAAGCTGCTGCGGATTCTCGCCGCAGTCTTCCAGGCCGGGTTTATGTCCGATAACGGAACGCTGTTTGAAACAGGCCCCTCTTCCTCAGTCGGGATCCAACCCATCGTCCTGGTGATGGTATGAGGGGGGGAGAGGCTGACGGCCGTCGGGAAGAGAATGTGCGGATGGGGGCAAGGATGAATGTGGCGGTTGTTGTTGGTGTCCGATAAGGGTAATAGAATGTAGCCTTCGCGGCGTTGAGGGTGACGCGGTCAGCTATGAACGACTGGTACGACGCAGAAGAACGGGCTGAACGGTCTCAGCAGCTCTCCGAATCCCATCGGTGGGAGGAGGCTCTGGACGAGATAGATGCCGCGCTGGAAATCAATCCGCAGAACCCGTCCTGGCAAGCCTACCGAGCTTTTCTCTTGGACAACCTCGACCGCGTGGAGGAGGCGGTGGGGGCGTACGAGGAAGCGCTCGAGCTCGAACCGGATGACACCTCTCTGTTGATCGCGTTGGGTATTGATCTGACTCGCCTGGAGCGTCATCGCGAGGCGCTGGCAGTGTTCGAGCAGGCGGCGGGGCTGGCTCCCGACTGTGAGGCGGTGTACTGCCACCGGATACTCAACTTCGCCGACTTGGGCGATCACGAGAGTGCGGAGGAGATGTTCTACTTGGCCCAGCAGGTCCGCGAAGACTGCCCGGACTGCTACTTCCACATGGGACTATCCCTGGCGGCCCGGGGGGATCATGAGCGGGCGCTGTATTGCTGGAACCGATCGATCGAGTTGGAGCCGACCTATCCGGGGGTTAAGCAGCACATCGCCCGGGCGCACCGGGCTCGTGGAGAGCTGACCCGAGCCCGCGAGTCCTACATCGGCGAACTGCGCAACGACCCAGGCAACATCGATCTGTTGCTGGAGATGGGCGAGTTGGCATTGGAGGCTGACGACCTGGATGGCGCCGGAGGCCGGTTCCATCAGATCCTGGAACTCGAGCCGAGCCACGTGGCGGCATCGTCGAATCTGGCAGACGTGTACTTGCGCAAGGGATCGCCGCAGGAAGCCTTGAATCTGCTCTTGGTGCTGGAGGAGGAGCAACCGGACTCGACCAGTGTTCAGGAGCGTTTGGGCGCGGCTCACCTCGGTCTGGGGCAGTACGCGCAGGCACGTCTACACTTGGCAACTGCGGTCGAGCATGCTCCCGAGCGTGTCGGGGCTTTGATGCTGCTGGGCACCTGCCTGTTGCATCTGAACCGCGCGGAGGAAGCAGGAGACGTCTTCCGCCGCGTCCTGGAGCACAGCCCCCGCTCGGCGCACGCGCATCATAATCTGGCAGTGTGCTACTTCCTGGCCCAGGATCACGAAAGGGGTCTGGAGCACTGCTTGCACGCCCTGGAATCGAAACCTGACTACACCACCGCGATCCACAAGGCGGTGGTCGCGTGTGTCGAATTGCGGCGTTGGCGGCAAACCCGCGAGCTGATTGCCCAGGGACTGCGGGCGGACCCCTCTGACCAGGCTTTGCTCCAACTTTCCGGTCGTTTGTGGCGTTATCGCCTGCGTGCTGCGGTGCGGCGGATGCTCTGGCTGCCTCGCAAACGCGCCTTCGCCAACAAGGTCACCCCAAACACATGAAGATCGCCCCAGTCCGCTTCTTGGGCATTGAGGGTGCATTGCGCTACGCGGAAGGGTGGAGGCGAAGCGGTCAGGACTGGAAGAGACGCTTGTAGTCTTCCTCGCAGAATCGGTCGGTCATCCCCGCGAGGTAGTCGCACACCACACGATGGACGCCTTGCTCGGCAACACGCCCCGCAAAACGCGGTGGCAGCCGGTCGGGACTGTTCAGATACGCCTCGAAGAGTCGCTCCAGAAAACGCGGAGCCTGCTCGTCCATCCGCATCAAGCGTTCGTGCCGATAGACTTCTTTCTTGAGGAACGCCTGCAGGGCTTCAACCCTTGTCTGCATAGGCGCACTGAAACCCACGATCGTCTGGGGCGCCCGGCGTACGCCATCGACATCCGCCGCGGGCGACGTCTTCGCTCGGAGTGTGGAGGCCTCCACCACGTCGGCGGTCAGCAAGTCCGCCAACCGATCCAGAATCGGGCGGCGCACTGCGGGAAGTGCGGCATCGGGGTACGCAGCCCGCACCGGAGCGGCTGCCTGGTGCCAGAGTTCCACGCCGTCCAGCTTCGACTCGGTGAGGAGCGTGGCTCCGATGGCATCCTCGAGATCGTGGGTGTCGTAGGCGATGGTGTCCGCCACGCAGGCGATCTGGCCTTCGATCGTTGGCCAGCGTCCCGAGGCGTTTAGCTCCGCCAGTGCGGGGTCGCCGGAAGCGCCCGCGTCCGGCTGATCGTAGGGGGTGGCGTGTTTGGCGAGGCCTTCGCGGGTCTCGTAGGTCAAGTTCAACCCGCGAAACGGCGGGTAGGGATGTTCGAGGTAGTCCACCACCCGGAGCGACTGCAGGTTGTGCTCGAAACCACCATGGCCCTGCATCATCCGGCGCAGGGTCACCTCCCCGGCGTGACCGAACGGGGCGTGGCCCAGATCGTGGGCCAGGGCGATCACCTCCGCCAGAACTTCGTTGACCCCCAGGGCTCTGGCGAGTCGCCGGGCCACCTGGGCCACCTCGAGCGTGTGGGTCAGGCGGGTGCGGAAGTGATCGTGCTCGGTGGTGACGAACACCTGCGTCTTGTACTTGAGACGCCGAAACGAGGCGCTGGAGAAGACGCGCTGACGATCCAGCTCAAAGGCGTCACGTGGAGGCGCAGTGGGTTCGATATCGCCGGCGATCTCCGGTTCGACATGCCGGCGACCGTGCGAATCGACCGCATGCACTACGAGTGGAGCAAACGCCTGTTGGGCATCGGTCGGCATATACGGCCCAATCTGACGGTGGACGCCCGGACCACCGCCGCCACCGACCCTAGGGAGTGGTCCCGGACGAATCCAAGGAGATTCCATAGGGCGGAGCAATCGTCGAGAGCCCCTTCAGCCAGTCCCGCGCGGCGCGGTACTTCGGATCGCTCATGCTGCGGTAGACGGGCGGGATCTCGGTGGGGTGCTTGTACGTGTGGTTCGTGCCCGGGGGAAGCTCGCGCAGACCGTAGGTGAGCAGCAGGCTCTTGTCCGGGTCCTGGCGATCGATCAGCCGGTTACTGCCCACACTGTAGTCATGCATGATTAGGTAGTTAGTGAAGACCTTGTTGACCTTCATGATGCGATCGTTGTACAGCGTGAAACGCGAGATCTGCGGGTCGCCGTGGCAGTTGGCAGTGGCGCATCCGTTCAGGGCGACCGGGAGTACGTGACGCTCGAAGTCGGCCATGCGCTTGGGGTTGCTCTTGAGCAGGATGTCCTTGGAGAAGTCGTCCTGGGCGTCCGCCCGGACCTGCCGACGGATCTCCTGAAGCTTCTCCATCGGTTTGAGTCGCATGAATCCGCGGCGATCTTCGCGAGTGGTGAACCCGGCCTTGCCTTCCATGGCATCGACGAACCTCTGGATTACCCGGTTCTGAAACCGGACCACCAGAGGGCGGGGTTCCTCGCTCATCAACTCCATCCAACGGATACGATACACCTCGGCATCGGAGAGGATTCGTCCGAGCTTGCCCACCTCGCCACCTGTTCCTGATGCAGAGGAGGCATCGGGTCGGTTCTCACCGCGGCGCTCGCCCAGCTTGCGTGCAGCCAGTTCGTGAAGAAGCTTGGCTTGCTCATGTTTGGGGTCGTGAGTCAGGATCAAGGTGCTCTCTTTGCGCACCAGGTTCCAGGCTTGCTGATCCTTGCACCAGAGCAGCAACTGGTAGTGGCCCGCCACATCGTCAGGCTTGAGCTTGGCTGACCGCTGGCGATACTCCGCCTGCACGTCCGCGGAAGCAGCCGCCCCTGCAAGCGGAACGGCCAGCACCAGGCCGGCGACGCACAATCCCAGACAGACGCCGAAAACCGATCGTCTCGAACTGTTCATGATGGATACCTCCGCCGGTCTCCTGACTCGGACCCCGGCCTGCAACCTCTCAGGGTTTCGCCCCGATCTTCGTCTCACTATAGTCGGGGGTGAAAGCTCCTTCAAGGAAGCTATAATGGGCGCATGTCTTTCGACACAGACCTACGCGAGTACCTCGACCGTACTGTGGTCTTCGACACCATGGGGGAGATGGTTTACGTAGGAACTCTGGAGGCGGTGGCCGACAACGGATTCTGGCTGACCGACGCGGATGTCCACGATTGTCGTGACGGCCACGCCCGCCGGGAAGTCTATCTGGTCAATTGCTTCCGGGACGGGGTCTCGGTGAATCGCCGCCGGGTGTTCGTTCTGCGGGACACGGTCTGCAGCATCTCCCGACTCGACGACGTGGTCGTCGGTTAGTCACGTCCCACACGTGTTTCCGCCGGTTATCCGAGCCGCGCCCGTAAGGAAGCGGTCCTTTCCGCGGGAGCGCTTATCTCCGGCAGGTCCGCTTCCTTACGGGCGCGGCTCAGATCGGGCGGGTACTAGCCCGCGAGCAGCACCATCAGGGCGTTTTGAGCGTGCAGGCGGTTCTCCGCTTGATCGAAGATGGCGGAATTGGGTGTCCGCGAGGTCGCATAGTCGATCTCGTCACCGTAGTGCGCTGGCAAACAGTGTAGGATCAGCGCCCGCTGGTCGGCGACGGACATCAGCTTGGCGTTCACCTGATACGGTGCGAAATCCTGCTTGCGCTTTTCCGCCTCAGCTTCCTGGCCCATGCTGGCCCAGACGTCGGTGTAGATTACGTCCGCGCCTTTGGCGGCGGTCAGCGGATCGGTCTCCAGCGAGATGCTGGCGCCGGTCGCCTTCCCGATGGCCTGGGCTTCGTCCGCGATTGCGGCGCGAGGGGCGTAGTCCGGCGGAGTGCAGAACACCCCGTGCATCCCCACCCGGGCGCAGCCGTACATCAGCGAATGGGCCATGTTGTTTCCGTCGCCGACATAGACGAACTTGAGGTCCTCCAGCCGCCCCTTCTTCTCGTAGATGGTGAACAGGTCGGCGAGGACCTGACAAGGGTGCTCTTCGTCGGAGAGGCCGTTGATCACCGGCACGGTGGCGTGGCGGGCCAGGTCCACGACGATGTCATGCCCGAAGGTGCGGGCCATGATCAGGTCGGCGTAGCGGGACACAACGATGGCGATGTCCTCGGTGGTCTCGCGCTCGCCGAGCTTGATGTCGCTGGGAGCGAGGTAGATGGCGTGCCCGCCCAGACGGGTCATGCCGGCTTCAAAAGACACCCGGGTGCGCAGCGAAGGCTTCTGGAAGATCATCGCCAGAGTCTTGCCGGCGAGGAGCTGCGGGCGATCGTTGCGATACCAACCGAGCTTGAGGGCTTCAGCCGTCTTGAGAACCTGCCAGACCTCTTCAGTGGAGAAGTCTTTGAGCGATACGAGGCTTCTGTTCTTGAGATTGACAGCCATGGTCTTCTGAATCCTCTTGAGTGGAGAGTAGCTCTGTCCGAAT
>JAAEQG010000073.1 GCA_024231775.1 bacterium | reverse complement strand
CCCACCCGGCAGGCAGGATGCCTGCCCCACAATTTTTCGTCATGGGATTTTTTGGGCGCTCTTTTACGGAAATCCGGAACGTGATCTCGAGCGCTACTTGATCTTCTTCTTGGCGAGGTACGGCGATTCCGGGTTGACGACGAGACGCTGCTCCTTGGGAAGGATGATCACGTCGAGGTCCTCCATCGGGATTGATCCCAGCAGCACCTCCACGTCACCCGGCAGAACGGCGGCCCGGCACGACGTTGAACGGTTCTCGAACCGTACCTCCACCGGTCCCACCACATCCACCGTCTCCATGCTGCCGTTCGCCAACTCGGCGACCATCTCGGTCATCTTCCGGAGTCCCAGTTGGAGGCGGAGGTTCTGGTTGATGCAGAGCATGTAGGCCCCGCTGTCGACCAGGGCCCTGACCTCAGCCCGGCGGACCTTGTCGGTTGGGAGATCACCCTGCGAAGCGAGAACCTCGTCGACACTGTTGGCGATTGTGATGTCGGCGTAGACGCTACCCATATCGGCCCCCCTATCTAGGATAACGCCCCGGAGCCGCAAGATCAACCCGCTAGCCCGCGCGCTCCTTCGTAGATTTTTGCTGAGCGAATTGGTACACTGTAGCGATGCGGCGCCAATCTCTGACCGCAGTTCTCCTGCTCACGACGGTCCTGGTTTCCCAGGCCGGGGCGTCGCCAGCGTTTCGCCTGGAGCCCGGCATTCCGCTCGAGGGTGAACTGCGGGGCAAGGCGATCCACGTCTACGAGGTCGAACTCGCCAAAGGGCGGAGTTGGCGTCTGGAGGTAACGGCCAGTGGCAACAGGGCACTG
>JAAEQG010000072.1 GCA_024231775.1 bacterium | reverse complement strand
CGTCAGTGTCACCGTATAGTCGCCAATGCTGGTATAGGTGTGGCTGACAACTCGCCCCACTCCACTCTCCCCATCGCCAAAGTTCCATCCCCAGGCCGTGATCGGGCCGCCATCGGTCGTGCCGATGGCGGTGAACGAGACGGTCGCGGGAAGCTGCGCCGAACCGGAGGTGGGAACAAAATCCGCCACCAGGTTGGGAGCCTGTACTGTCGTCGTGAGCGGCGTTCCCCACGGGCTGTTGATACCCACGTCACAGTTCTGCACACGGTAGGCGCTGTTGACCAACGTCCCGCCGCAAGCAGTGACGACGACGGTGACATCGAGGGTGTCGCTGGCGGGCAGGGTGAGTCCGCTCCAGGTGACTGTACCGCTCTCGTAACTGCCGCCGGACACATAATTGGCCCCGGCGGGCAGTGTGTCGGCGATGACGATGCCGGTGGCGTCACCGTCGCCACTGTTGCTCACCGTCAGGGTGTAGGTGAACGGATGCCACGACCTCGGCGGGTTGGGGTTGACTCGTTTGGCGACGTTGAATTGGGGAAAGTGCACTACTAAGCTCGTCTTGGTAACGCTAAAGGGTGAAATCTGATCGGCTTGAATTCGGAGGGTGTTGGTCAGCACGGTCTGATCGGCGACGGTGGGTATCACCTGCACGGTGACGGTGATGCGGCGCGTGCTGCCCACGCCCAGTTGACCCAGGTTCCAGACGTCGTTGCCAGACGTGGGAGGTGGATTCGCCCCATAAAACAAGGTGTTGGCGTCGTAGGTCTCGGTGATGATGACGTCGTCGAGTGGCAAACCGCCGGAATTGGTGATGGTCAGCGTGTAGGTGAGCGCTTGGCCCGGCTCGACGTAATCGGGACCGGTTTTGGTCGCCGTGAGGCTGGTCTGTGCGCAAATCCGGGGGGTGATGGTCAGGCTCCATCCATCAATCGTGCCCGCGTTCCCCATCACGGGGTCCTGAACGTATAGCCGCCACGTTCCGTCACTGGCTCG
>JAAEQG010000071.1 GCA_024231775.1 bacterium | reverse complement strand
TGGACGGCCCCCGGTTGGAACAACGAATTGCCGCCGTTCTGGACATGCTAGAGATGGCCGACTTTGCCGACCGCCGCACCGAGGGCTTTTCCGTCGGCATGCATCGCCGCGTCATCCTGGGAGAGGCGTTGATCCACGACCCACCCAACGTGATCCTCGACGAGCCTACCGCCGGTCTGGACGTGATGAGCACCCGCAACGTGCGCGACCTCATCACCCGTTTCCGTGACGAGGGGCGCTGCGTTTTGATCTCTACCCACCTGATGAGCGAGGCCCAACGCCTGTGCGACCGGGTCGCCATCATCCACAAGGGACGCTTGCAAACGGTGGATACGCCAGCCGCCCTCATCGCCCAGACTGGCGTGGATGACCTGGAAGAGGCTTTTGTGCGCATCGTGGGTGAGGACCAGTTACGGGCCGACCTGTGGGAGCAAAAACCCAAATACCGCTGGTACCAGTTCTGGCGACGTCTGCGCTCTGAGCGACGTCTGCGCTCTGAGCGACGTCTGCGCTCCGAGCGACGACCCCACCCCGGGCGGCGAGAACATCCGGAGGACCAGCCAGATGCTTAGAATCGTGCGACACGTCTTTATCAAAGAGGCTCGCGACTTGCTGCGCGACCGGCGGGCGCTCCTATTCCTCTTTGCCACACCGTTGTTGATGCCACTTCTCGGCGCTATGGGCGGGGCGTTC
>JAAEQG010000070.1 GCA_024231775.1 bacterium | reverse complement strand
TTCGGACAGCCTGAACACCGGCCCGTCCCGGCAGCAATAGCGGTCGTTGATCTGACAGTGTCCGCACTTGCCCACGCCGCACTTCATCCGCCGCTCCAAGTCGACGTATATCCGCTCGGCCGGTACGCCCTTGGCGGCGAGTGACATGACGACGAACTTGTACATCACCGGCGGTCCGCACAAGGCCGCTATGGTTTTCTCCGGATCGATATCCAGCCGCGGAATGGGATCGGTGACCAGCCCCACATCGAATTTCCATGGCATGTTTTCGGTTCGATCCACCAAACGTACAATTGTGACCCCATCCGCCTGCGACCAGGCTTTCAGCTCGTCGCGGAACAGTTCCTCGGCAGGATTGCGGCAACCGGAGATCAGAGTAATTTTTCCGAACCTCTCGGGTTGGTCGACCACGGGAGTGATCAACGAACGCAGCGGCACCAAGCCCAGTCCGCCGGCCACGAACAGCACATCGTGACCGTAGAACTCGTCCAGGTCGAAGCCTGAACCGTAAGGTCCGCGTATTCCGAGCGTGTCTCCCATTTTGAGACCGTGGAGGACACGGGTCAGCCTGCCCACCCTGCGGATCACCATCTCCAGGATGTTGTCGTCGCGCGGGCCGCAGCTTATCGAGATCGGTGCCTCGCCCACGCCCCAGACCGACACCATCACGAACTGACCCGGGCGGTGGTCCAAGGGTTCGGGAAGCTCAAGGCGAAAAAATTTCTCTCGGGCGGTCATATCGTAGGTCTCGACTATCCTCCCGGGTGAGGGCAGGTAT
>JAAEQG010000069.1 GCA_024231775.1 bacterium | reverse complement strand
TTCGGACAGCCTGAACACCGGCCCGTCCCGGCAGCAATAGCGGTCGTTGATCTGACAGTGTCCGCACTTGCCCACGCCGCACTTCATCCGCCGCTCCAAGTCGACGTATATCCGCTCGGCCGGTACGCCCTTGGCGGCGAGGGACATGACGACGAACTTGTACATCACCGGTGGTCCACACAATGCCGCTATGGTTTTCTCCGGATCGATATCCAGCCGCGGGATGGGATCGGTGACTAGCCCCACATCGAATTTCCAGGGCATGTTTTCGGTTCGATCCACCAAGCGCACAATCGTGACCCCATCCACCTGCGACCACGCCTTCAGCTCATCGCGGAACAATTCCTCGGCAGGATTGCGGCAACCGGAGATCAATGTGATCTCTCCGAACCTCCCGGGTTGATTGACTACCGGCTCGATCAACGAGCGCAGCGGCACCAGGCCCAGCCCGCCGGCCACGAATAGCACGTCGCGGCTGTGGAATTCGTTGAGGTCGAAGCCTGAACCGTAAGGTCCGCGTATCCCGAGTGTGTCTCCCACTTTGAGGCCGTGGAGGACACGGGTCAGCCTGCCCACCCTGCGGATCACCATCTCCAGGATGTTGTTGTCGCGCGGGCCGCAGCTTATCGAGATCGGCGCCTCGCCCACGCCCCAGACCGACACCATCACGAACTGACCCGGGCGGTGGTCCAAGGGTTCGGGAAGCTCAAGGCGAAAAAATTTCTCTCGGGCGGTCATATCGTAGGTCTCGACTATCCTCCCGGGTGAGGGCAGGTAT
>JAAEQG010000068.1 GCA_024231775.1 bacterium | reverse complement strand
GCCGCCCCAGATTCCGGATACTTTGGCCCGCAGGAAGGCGTGGACCGCCTGGGCCTGCTCGGGGGTGGCGGTCCGCCCGGTTCCGATGGCCCAGACCGGCTCGTAGGCCAGCACGATGCGGCTTAGATCCACCTTCGAGCCACCCAGCTCGCCCAACTGACTCTCCACCACGGCCTCGGTCTGGTTACCGTCACGCTGCTCCAGGGTCTCTCCCAGGCAGAAAATCACCCCCAGGCCTGCCGCCAAGGCGGCTTGGACCTTGCGGTGCAGCAAATCGCCGGTTTCGCCGAAGACGTGCCTCCGCTCGGAGTGCCCGATGATGACGTAGTCGCACCCGATGTCTTTGAGCATCGCCGGGGCGATTTCTCCGGTGAACGCCCCGTGGGTCTCGCAGTAGACGTTCTGCCCCCCCAGTTTGACGCCGATGCGACTGGCGTCAGCACCCACGTCGGCGAGCAGGGTGAACGGCGGGCAGACCACCACCTCGACCTTGTCGCCGGAGGTGAGTCCGCTCCCGATGCCCGCCACCAGGGACCTGGCTTCGGCGAGCGTGCTGTGCATCTTCCAGTTTCCGGCAACCATTGGTTTTCTCATTGGTCGATCATCCTCCCTGAGTATCGAGTGTGTGGATTCAGAGTCCCGCACCGCGCCAGCGCAGCCTCTGGACAGATCATTGCGGCTTAGTCAAGCCCGCTCCCTGACGGTCGCGGCTCGGTTCCAACTCCCGCGACTCCTAAACGTAGCCCGCGAAGTGCCCGTGCCTTGACGGAAACTGCACTAGCTCATCCAGCCGCCGCTTTCCGCTCGGCGGGGGGTGGAGGGTGCGTCGCCCCATTGGGTGACGCGGTGATCTACGATCTCAGCCACCTGCTTGAGCTGCTCCATGAGCTTGGTGAAGCGAGCGGGCAGCACTGCCTGGGGGCCGTCGCACATCGCCTTTTCCGGGCAGCTATGGACCTCGATAATCAGCCCGGAAGCCCCCGCGGCGACCGCGGCGATCGCCAGCGGCGGAACCAGGTCTCGCTTGCCCGCGGCGTGCGAGGGATCCACGAATACCGGCAGGTGAGACCGCTCCTGCACCACCGGAACCGCGGAAACGTCCAGGGTGAAGCGTACTTCCTCGTTGAACGTGCGCATGCCACGCTCGCAGAGTATCACCCGGTGGTTGCCCTGGCTGAGCACGTATTCTGCCGACATCAGCCATTCGGTGATCGAAGCGGCCAAGCCTCGTTTAATGAACACGGGCTTATCCGTTTTGCCCACCTCCAGCAGCAAGCTGAAGTTCTGCATGTTGCGGGCGCCGACCTGGAAGATGTCGGCGTACTCCGCGACAACCTCGACGTCGCGGGGGTCGGTTACTTCGGTGATCGTGGGCATGCCCAACTCTTGGCCGGCTTCTTGCAGCAACTCCAGCCCGCGCCGGCCCATGCCCTGATAGGAGTACGGGGAGGAACGCGGTTTGAAGGCTCCGCCCCGGAGGATGGAAGCGCCGGCGTCCTTCACCAGGCGTCCGATCTCGAAGAGCATATCCCGACTCTCGATGGCACACGGTCCGGCGATCACGTTAACGTGGGGTCCGCCGACCCGGATACCCTTGATGTCCAGGATGGTATCCGCCTCGTGGAACTCGCGCGACGCCATCTTGTACGGTTGGGTGACCGCGATAACCCGGTCTACCCCGGAGAGCTGCTCGAGCTGCTGGACGATGGCGGGGCTTTTTTTGCCCGCGGCGCCAATCATGGTGCGCAGTTCGCCCTGGGATACGTTGGGCGTCAGCCCCAACTCGCCGATGCGCTCGACCACCCGATCCGCGTCCGACGGGGCAGCCGTCGACTTCATGACCACGATCATGTCCATGAGCGTATCTTATCCTCCCGAGCGGGCGAGGGGTAGCGAAAGGAACCCCAAGCCAGATCGATTCCGCACCGGGTCGAAGTGCCTGGGCGGGTCTGGTGAGAATATCGGACGCGGGGCAGGATCGGCTGGACCGAGCGTAGCCTCTAGCCCGGATTATTCATGCCACCCAGAGGTTGGCGAGTGCGGTCAATGACTCAACGGAAGTGGATTGAACGCAGAGACGCTGAGGACGCAGAGAAGATGGAGAATGGAGAGGAGAAACCCAGATGCGACTGCATCCGCCCTGTCAAGGGGTGCCCCGGCGTAATCCGGTCGTAATCTCTTGCTGAACCACACTCTGCGCTCATGGATGATCCGGGCTAGCACCCTGGGCCGGTTGAGCAATCGCAGGTCGGCTCGGTTCCGCGGAGCATCCCGGTGAGGACGGCGGCTGCGCAGCCGACGCCGGCTTGGACGGTCAGGGCGCCGGTGGCGCAGTTTTTTGCACAGGCTCCACATTCCATACAGGCGTCTCGGTCCACGATCGCCGCTTTGCGTGAGCTCACCGTGAGCACGCCGTGGGGACAGACCTCCGCACATATCCCACATCCGCTGCAGTGGTCAGCGTCGAGGGCCAAGGTCGCGACGTTGGATAGATAGCGTAGTGCCATGGTTTGCCCTCCGGTCAGAGGAATCTCCCCGCCAGCCAAAGTCCGGCGCCGGCGACTCCACCGACGACCTGAAGCGGAACCGCAACGCGCATCTCCCGCCGGACGCCCGAAGGCGATGTGTAAGTGGATACGCCCGTGTAGTTCATGGCGGCGAAGCTGGTGACCGCGAGGACAATCAACACCCATCCCGCAACGCTCCAGCCGTCTCCGAACGCCTCAGCCTTGAACCGCGCCAAAGCGCCCAGTATGATCACGATCGCCAATCCGACCCAGAACCCCTTGGCGGCAAACGCCCGACTCGGCAGCCAGGGCAAGAGTGTTGGGGTGAGCACCACCGCGGCGACGCACACCGCGAGGAACATGGCGGCGCTGGGCAGGCCCACGCCCACGACCCGTTCGACCGAGTACAGTCCCGGCCCCAGCCCCGCGAGTAGGATGAAGCCCAGAGCGAACGGCAGCGCGTACTTCGCCCCCATGACCAATTCGACCGGGATCAGTACGAGTCGGTCACGTAGCGGAAAGCGCACGCGGCGCATCTCCGGAGTAGTCTTCTGGCCGGCGTTGAGGAACTCGGGTACGTCCGCCGCGCGCACCGGACCATAGACCACCCGAAAGCCCGATCGCCGGGCAACCTCGTGCCCCGCGATCCCGGGGGCGCCCAATTGAGGGACGACCAGGCGACGGTGTGACACGACCTCATCCAGCCGCGTCGTCTTGAGGCGAGTGACGATTTCGTCCGTCCCGAACGTTCCCTTGCCCGCGGCGCACCACACGTTGATTCCGCGCGTGTCCAGCACCAGGATCCAGGCGTCCAGGCTGCCGAGTTGCGTGCGCAGGTGGTCGAAGCTCAGCTTGTAGTTCGCCGAGACCAGGACGGGAGAGTCCGGGGTGGGGTCTCCCACCGCGTAGAGGCCCGGGGGGACCTGGTAGTTCATACGTCCGATGGCCCACCGGGCCTTCCAGGTGCCGATGCGGTCCGTCCGCGTCAAAGTCGTCGACACCCGGGTGACCTTGCCGATCGGGGTGGCGCGCGTGCCTATGATCCACGGCGGGCTTTCATCTGGGGGTGGAGCGGGCGGATTCGCCGGGCGCGAGGCGGAACAGCATCCGCAATCGGCGGCGGGATCCGCTCGCTCAGCGTCCCGCGCGGGGGGAGAGGTCTGCGTTCCGTCCATGATTTGAACCTCTCCGTAGCCGGCGTCCACGCGGCAGTAAGTTTGACAAAGTAAGCCCAGGTTCTTAATATATTCGCTAGAGTGTATATGACTACCACCTGCGCGTCAACCGTTCTGATTTTTCGAGCACTCGCGGATGAGACGCGCCTGCGCCTGCTGAACCTGCTGTTGGAGGGGGAGTTGTGCGTGTGCGAGCTCTGCGAGGTGCTCGAACTCCCCCAGCCTAACGTTTCGCGGCACCTGGCGTATCTGCTGCAGGCTGGTTTGGTGACCGAACGCCGGGTGGGCAGGTGGAAGCACTACGCGCTTCCCCAGGCTCCGGTTGGTCTGCGGCGGACGTTGCTGACCTGTGTGCGCAGGTGCTTGCGCGACATCGATGTTCTGGCAGAGGATCTCGAGCGGTTGGGCGAGGTCCAAGCCTAGGGCGGGCTTGCCGGGCGGATTGTTTATGGCTATATTCCCATGCAGCCATGAAGTTGAAGTCGAGACACCGATACGAAGCTCGGGCGCGGGTCGCCAAGGCGCTGGCTCATTCCAGTCGCCTGCTCATGCTGGATGTACTGGCGGAGGGTGAGATGTGCGTGGGGGAGCTCACCGAACTGGTGGGCGGAGATCAGTCCACGGTGTCGAAGCATCTGGCGGTGCTCAAGCAGGCGGGGATTATCGAAGACCGTAAGGCGGGCACCAAGACCTTCTACCGGGTGAAGGTGTGCTGCCTGGCGAAGGTTTGGGAGTGCGTCGAGGCGGTGTTGCAGCAGAACCTCGAGGAGCAGCAGGCGGCGGTGGGTGAGTAGAGCCCATCCCATTACTCCCCTCCCTGCAGGGAGGGGCAGGGTAGGGTCGGATTCCTTGTCGGTTACGCCCCTCTCCCAACCTCTCCCCACCGGGGAGAGGGGTCTTGGGATAGCCTCTAGAGCCGGTCCGGTTGCTCCCCTCTCCCGGCCTCTCCCCATAGGGGAGAGGGGTTTGGGGTAGCTTCCAGTCGGGGCGGCGCGTAGGTAGGAGTTCTCAGGTGAAGCAGTGGAAGATCTTTGGTGCGTTTGTGGGGGTCTTTCTGGCGGCGTACTTCCTCCCGCTCGGGAACACCAAGGTCAGCGGGGCGATCCTGGAAGCATTTAAGATGCTTCAGTGGTACGCGCGGAACCACACGTTGGCGTGTGTGGTGCCGGCGTTGTTCATCGCCGGGGCGATTATCACCTTTCTGTCGAAGGAAGCGGTTCTGCGTCATCTCGGTCCGCGGGCGAATCGATTCTGGGCGTACACGGTGGCTTCGGTGTCGGGGACCGTTTTGGCGGTATGTTCGTGCAGTGTGTTGCCGATGTTCGCGGGGATCTACGCGGTGGGGGCGGGGTTGGGTCCGGCGGCGGCGTTTCTGTATTCCGGTCCGGCGCTGAACATTCTGGCGATCTTTCTCACGGCCCGCGTGCTGGGGTTCGAGATCGGGGCGGCGCGGGCGGTAGGGGCGATAGTGTTCGGGGTGATCATCGGTTTGATCATGTCGGCGGTGTTTCGCAAGGACGAGCGGGAGCGGGTGGCTGCTGCGGCGGCGCTGCCCGACCCACCCAAGCCTCGGCGGCGGGTGTGGCAGACGATGCTGTACTTCGCGGCGATGATGGCTTTTCTGGTCTTCTCGGATTGGTACAACCCGGGGAACGTGATTGTTCACCGGGCTGACGGGGTGGCGATTCGGGCAGTTCTGCTGCAGGAGACTCGAGATGAGGTGGTGGTGCAGGTGGACCGCCCGGTTGCGGGGTTGAAGGTGGGCGACAAGATCACCCTGGCGAAAGCGGAGATCGTCGAGCTGGAGGAGGCGAGCAACTGGGTGATGTCGGTTTTCCGGGTGAAGTGGTATCTGGCTGGGGCGATGGGCGTCGGGGTGTTGCTGATGGTCTGGCGGTGGTTTGACCGTGCGGAGGTCAAGGAGTGGATGGAGAACACGTGGGTGTTCGCCAAGTTGTTGGTGCCGCTGCTCTTCGGGGGGGTGTTCGTGGTCGGGTTTCTGGGGGCGCTGCTGCCGGAGGAGCAGGTGGCTTCCCTGGTGGGCGACAATAGCGTGAAGTCCAACGTGGTGGCGTCGGTGGTGGGCTGTTTGTTCTACTTTGCCACGCTGACGGAGATACCGATTCTGCAGGCGCTGATGGAGCATGGCATGGCGCCGGGGCCGGCGTTGGCTTTGCTGTTGGCGGGTCCGGCGTTGTCGCTGCCCAGCTTGCTGGTGATTCGTTCGGTCATCGGGAACCGTAAGACCGCGGTGTTCACCGTCCTGGTCGTGGTGATGGCTACGGTTGCGGGGATTATCTATGGGGCGTTGGTTTGAGTTCGTTTTCAGGAAGGGCGTTGCGGTTTCGTAGGGCCCGCTCCCTGACGGTCGCGGCTCGGTTGTTGTGTTCGCGACGTTTTGAATAGGTTTCTCGAAGTGTCAGGATCCTGAGTAGCCGCTTTGCAGGTTGCCAATTGGTGCCGTTTCCAGAAAGGTAGTGTCGGTTTCTCCGATCATTGTAGCGGCCGGCGGGGACGCCGGCCGCTACTGCGGAGTTTGTTTAATAGAAACACCCAGGGAGTGTGTGATGAAGATTGAAGTGCTCGGGCCGGGTTGTCCACGGTGCAACGCGCTGGCTGCCAGCGTTGAGGCGGCGGTGGCTAAGCTGGGAGTGGATGCCGAAGTCGCGAAGATCACCGACATTATGGAAATCACCGCCCGGGGGGTGATGATGACGCCCGCGCTGGTGGTGGACGGGGACGTTAAGGCGAGCGGGCGCGTGCCCTCGCCGGAGGAAATCGAGGCGATGCTGTCGTGAGCCGGCGGTTTATGCGAAGTCCAGTATGAACGTACCGATACCGGTCTCTCACGGGTGGCGAGCAATGGAGCGTGGGGCAAACCGATGGGTGTAATCGGCAAGCCCAAGCCGCATGAGCCCCCACCCTTTGCGGCGCAAAGGACGGGGCACCCTGCACCCAACGCGATTGAGCCCGCGCTGGCGCTTGGGCCTCTGATGGGCTCTCGTCACCCACAAGGGGTGACGCTACATTCAGGGGGCGCCGGCTGACCGCTCCCTGACGGTCGCGGCTCTATTTGTGCGTCCGTGATGTTTGAAGAGAGTTCGCGAGGTGCCAGTACCTTGAGTGGAGACGGTACCGGCGGAAGGTGCCTGGAAGTGAGGAAGCGTTATGAAGACTAAGAGGATCGTTGCCGCCGTGCTGCTTGCCTTTGTGGGGGTGAGCGTGGCCTACCTGAGCGTGCAGGAGTCCACCTCGGCGCCGGCGGGCCAGGGCGAAACGGGAGCGCTCGCCGAGTCGAAGTCAGCGCTGCCCGGTGAGGTGACGTCTGTTGCGACTGCGGAAGATGCGGAGACGGGGCACAAACTCATCGCGTACTACTTCCATCGCGTGCAGCGCTGTCGGAAGTGCAATACGATCGAGGCGTACGCCAAAGAGGCACTGGAGGAGGCGTACCCCAGCGCTCTGAAGAGCGGTGAACTCGAGTGGCGTTTGGTGAACGTGGAGGAACCTGCCCACGAGCACTTCGTGGAGGACTATCAGCTTACCTCCGGCGCGCTGGTGCTGGTTGATACTCAGGACGGCGAAGCGCAGGACTGGCGCAACCTGACGCGGGTCTGGGAATTGGTCGGTAACGAACTCAAGTTCAAGACGTACGTCGAATCCGAGGCGATGGTCTATCTGGAGCCGGAGCTGTGACTGGCGGTCTGATTCTCGGGTTGGCTTCGGCGGCTTGGCTGGGGGTGCTGACCTCGATCAGCCCCTGCCCCCTGGCTACGAATGTCGCGGCGATTTCGTTCATCGGTCGGCGGATCGGGAGTCCGCGCATCGCGGTCGCCACCGGATTGCTGTACGCCCTCGGGCGCACGTTGGTGTACGTGGTTCTGGGGGTTCTGCTGGTCTCCAGCCTGCTCTCGGCTCCGGCGGTTTCGCATCTCCTCCAGAAGTACATGAACAAGTTGCTCGGGCCGATCCTGATTCTGGTCGGCATGGTGCTGGTGGGGTTGATCGAGTTCAATATCAAGGGGTCGAAGCTGGGGGAGCGGGTCGGGCAGCGTGTCGAAACCTGGGGGATGTGGAGCGGGTTGGTGCTGGGGGTCGTGTTTGGGCTTTCGTTCTGCCCGGGTTCGGCGGCGCTGTTCTTCGGTAGTCTGATTCCGCTGGCAGTCAAGTACGAGTCGCGCCTGTGGCTGCCGATGGTGTACGGGGCGGGGACCGCCCTGCCGGTTCTGGCGTTTGCGATTCTCATGGTGCTCGGTACGCGGGCGGTGGGCCAGGCGTTCAACCGGATTACCCAGTTTGAATGGTGGGCGCGCCGGGTGACCGGGGTGATCTTTATCGGAATCGGGGTCTACTTCTCGCTGGTGTACATCTTCCGGGTGTGGTGAGGTTGCGGACGCACCGCACCAACTCGAGAAGAACTGCGGTGTCCGGATCGACGGTGAAGGAGACTGAGTCATGGAGGCGGGCTGCGGCCGGCGGCTGTCGTTCCTGGATCGGTATCTGACGCTGTGGATATTCCTGGCGATGGCCATTGGCGTTGGCGGAGGCTATGTCTTCCCCGGGGTCGAGGGCTTCCTCAACCACTTCCAGGTGGGGACGACGAACATCCCCATCGCGGTCGGCCTGATCCTGATGATGTACCCGCCGCTGGCTAAGGTGCGGTACGAGGAACTCGGCGACGTTTTTCGAGACGTGCGGGTGCTGGCTCTATCGCTGGTGCAGAACTGGGTCATCGGTCCGATCTTGATGTTTGCTCTGGCGGTGTTGTTCCTGCGCGGTTATCCCGAGTACATGGTCGGTCTGATCCTGATCGGGCTGGCCCGTTGCATCGCGATGGTGATCGTGTGGAACGATTTGGCGGAGGGCGATGCGGAGTACGCCGCGGGTCTGGTGGCGTTCAACTCCATCTTTCAGGTTCTGTTCTTCTCGGTTTACGCGTGGCTGTTCATCACGGTGCTGCCGCCGCTGTTCGGTGTGCGCGGAGCGGAGGTTGACGTTACCATCGGGCAGATCGCCGAGAGTGTGTTCATCTACCTGGGGATTCCGTTCCTCGCGGGGCTGGGCACGCGCTTGGTGCTGCTGCGTCTGAAAGGGCGGGTCTGGTACGAGGCGGAGTTCATTCCCCGAATCTCGCCGTTGACGCTGGTGGCTTTGCTCTTCACGATCGTGGTGATGTTCTCCCTGAAAGGCGAACACATTGTTCAGTTGCCTCTGGACGTGGTTCGCATCGCGCTTCCGCTTTGCGTGTACTTCGTGGTGATGTTTCTGGTGTCGTTCTGGCTGGGAAAGCGGTTGGGGGCTGGGTACGCGAAGACGACCACGATCGCCTTCACGGCAGCCAGCAACAACTTCGAGCTGGCGATTGCCGTGGCGGTGGCGGTTTTTGGGATCGGCTCGGGGGTGGCATTCGCCGCGGTCATCGGGCCGCTGGTGGAGGTGCCGGTGTTGATCGGCCTGGTGAATGTGGCTGTGTTCTTTCGACGTCGGTACTTTTGCGTTGCTGCGACCGAGGGGGTTGTTCCGCGGCATTGACCGTGCAGTCCGGATCGTTCAACCTCTGCTGAAACCCATCCCCCACCTCGAGATCCGCCCGTGGGGCGGATCAACGAGATGGGGCACCCGCGGCCCGTCTGTCCCCCACCCCTGGAAGGGATGTGAGGCCCGCAATCGCTGCTCGGCTTGGGACACCCTAACTAGAGCATTCTCAATCCAAATGTAGCGGCCTGCGTCCGCGCAGGCCGAGAATAGAGGACGTCCGGCGAGACGCCGGACGCTACTCATGCTGCTCGAATGAGGGTTGGTGACAAGAGGCGTGGGGTGGGGATAATCGTTTCCGTGATTCCGCGTTCTCCGGTCATCTTTCTTCTGCTGGTTCTCTATGCCGCGTCGGCGGTCGCGGGGATTACCTGGGGTCTGCCCAGCGCTCGTATCGATCCGGTTCTGTTCGGCGGTGGGCCGGTTTGGTCGGGGGAGAAGATCGCGGCGCTGGCAGACACGTCCTCCCGCTTCTCCGATGAGCATGGGGCTGATGTCGATGTGGATCCGGTGGTGTTCGTCGGCGACGAACCGGTGGAGCTGACGGCGACGGAGGCCGACGTCGCCGCCATATACCGTCGCTACCGTCTCTACACTCATCAGCCCGACGAGATGATTACGATGATGGCGCTGGCGGGGATGCAGCCGGGGGCGGGGCGGCTCGATCCGAAGCTGTACCAGTACGGGGGCCTGTTCGTCTATCCCGTCGGGGCGCTGATTGGGCTGGGAGGTTTGACGGGGTTGATCGAGGTCACGTCGGACCTGGAGCATTACCTGGACCATCCCGAGGAGTTCGGCAAGTTCTACCTGGCTGCGCGTTTGTATGTTGTGCTGTGGGGCGGTCTGGGTGTGCTGTTGGTGCATGCGGTAGCTTCTCGATTGGGCGGGGGCGGCGCCGGGGCGGTGGCTGGTCTGCTGTACGTGTTGATGCCGGTGATCGTGTGCATGACGCACGAGGCCAAGCCGCACCTTCCCGGAGCGGTGCTGATGCTCGCGGCGGTGTGGTGGGCGATGGGCTACGTCGAGCACGGGCGCCGGGGCGAGTGGATTGGGATGTGCATCGCGTGTGGGGCGGCGTTTGGGATGGTGCTTTCGTCTCTGCCGATCTTCGTGCTGATTCCGTTGGCGGAGTGGATGCGCAAGTGGCGCGCGGGAGAGAAGGGTGCGGAGTCAGGTCCGGGCGGTTCAATGACGACGACGGACCCAACCCGCGCACGACCCTGGATTCGTCTCGCGACGGGCACGTGTGTTGGGTTGGCGGTGTACGCGCTGACCAACCCCTATGTGGCGATCAACGCGTTGGTGAATCGCGAGGTGTTGCGCAGCAATCTGAGCAATTCGACGGCGATGTACGAGATCGGTCGCGTGGGTGAGGGGTTGGGGCGTGTCCTTGAGTTGACCGTTGAGGGGGCGACCCTGCCAGTCTTAATGCTGGGGACGCTGGCGCTGGTGCTGGGGATCCGGCGGCGGCGGTGGGAGATGCTGCCGCTGGTGGTTCCGGCGGGGTTGGTCTTCGTTCAGTTCGTGTTGCTGGGGGCGGGTAAGCCGGCGGAATACGGGCGGTTCGGGGTCTTCTGTAACACGGGGCTAGCCATCGGTGCGGGGTGTGTGTTGGCTGGTGTGGTGCGGGGTGCGTGGTCGCGACGCTCACGCAGAGGCGGTCATTCCGCAGAGGCGTCCACCGGGGCAAAGGAGCCTGTCCAGGCTGTTTCGGGCTGGGTGGTCGGTGTGGTGGCAGTCTCGGGGTTGGTGGTGCTGAGTACCGGTTTCTTCGGCTGGGTGTACTTGCATAACTTCCTCCGTGACACCGGGCCGAACAACACACGGGAGGAGTTCGCCACCGTTCTGGAGGCGTGTGCCGAGCCCGATCCCGTCGATGGGCGTTTGGTGGTGTGTGTGTTGGCTGATCCGGCGCCGTATGGTCTTCCGCCGATGGATTTTCAGCGGGTTCGGTTGTGGCGTTATCCGTCTATGCAAGCGTATGAGGCAGACCCGCGCGGAGTGCTGGTGTTACCGGCGGACAGAAACTCAGCCGATGGTCGGGTTGCGGGAAGTGGTCAATGGCCTTACTCGCCGATCAGTTGGGCGAATAAGCCGATGGTGGTTCGTCAGCCGCCGCGAATAGACGCTCTGCTACCACGAGTTCCATAGAGTGAGCCTTACTTGTCTGTTGTTGCCGCTTATACGATCGATCCTCTGGTGCCAGTGGATGACCTACTGCGCCTCGCGGGTGATGCCGGGTTGGCCCACGTGCAGTTGTCGTGGGAGCAGGTCGCGCGCCGCGTGCCGCGCCTGAACCCCGGCGGTTCTCCTGTCGAGGGTTCGCGCAGACGGATACCGGAGGTGGTTATCCGTGGGCATTTCGGCGCGGGGGTGGATGATCTTCGGGACAGCATGCGGTCCGCTCGGATGGCCGTTGTTGGCCTGGACGCGGCAACGCTGGATTGCATGGATGAGGAGACGTTCGAGCGTCAGGCTGACGAACTGTTTGATCAGATGCAGGTCGCCGAGAGTCTCGGCGCTGCCCACATTAGTGTGTCCGCCGGTCCGCGCGATCCGGCCAACTTCGCGTTCGTCGTTGATATACTTAAGCGTCTGGCGGTGATGCACGGGGTGAGGTTGGCTGTGCGTAACCGGTGTCATTCCAGTGTCGAGCAGATCGAGGATCTGCACCGTTTGTTTCGGGCGGTCGGTGTCGATAGGCTGACACTCGATCTTGACGCAGCAGAGTTTCAGGCTGCGGTGGTGAATCCGCATGACGCGGTGCTTTCCTTTGCGCGCCGGACGTCGCGGGTGCGGGTTGCCGGCGCGGACCGCGGAGCTATCGTCGAGTCGTTGGAGCGCGACGGTTTCTCCGGGCCAATCCTGATCCCGATGGACTTCAGAACAGAGACGGCTGCTCGCCAGTGACCGGATCGGTCGGAGGGGTGAAGGGGATGCCCAGGTGTTCGTATGCTGCCTGGGTGGCTTGGCGTCCCTGGCGGGTGCGGATCACGAAGCCGATCTGGAGCAGATAGGGTTCGACCACGTCTTCGAGGGTATCACGTTCCTGTCCCATGGTAGCGGCGAGGGCTTCGATTCCGGCGGGTCCTCCGGAGTAGACCCGGATCAACGCGCCCAGGAATGCGCGATCCAGCTCATCGAGGCCGAGAGCGTCGACCTGCTGGATTTCGAGGGCGTCGTCCGCTACGGCGCGGGTGAGCACGCCGTCAGCGCGCACCTGGGCGTAATCGCGTACGCGCATCAGCAGTCGGTTGGCTACGCGCGGTGTTCCGCGACTGCGAGCGGCGACGTCGAGCAGGGCGTCGGGTTCATACTCCACCTTCAGCAGCCCGGCGGAGCGGCGGAGGATGGTGACCAGGTCTTCGGTGGAGTAAAAGTCCAGGTGCAGATGGTGGCCGAAGCGGTCGCGCATTGCTCCGGAGAGCAGCCCGGCGCGGGTGGTCGCCCCGATGAGGGTGAAGCGTTTGAGGGCGAAGTTCATCATCCGCCCGCTCAACCCGCCCTCAATGGTGAAGTCGACCCGGAAGTCCTCCATGGCGGGGTAGAGGAACTCCTCGACGATCTTGGGCAGGCGGTGGACCTCATCGATGAACAGGAGGTCCCCGGTGTCGAAGTTGGTGAGCATCGCCATCAGCTCGCCTTGCTTGGCGATGGCTGGTCCGGAGGTGATCTGGGGCTTGCGGCCGCCCATCTCGTTGGCGATCACATGAGCGAGGGTGGTCTTGCCCAGTCCCGGGGGGCCGTCGAGGAGCACGTGCTCGAGGGGTTCGCCGCGCTCGCGGGCGGCGGTGATGGCGATCTCCAGCTTCTCGATGACCGCCCGCTGGCCGACCATTTCACAGAGGCGCTGGGGTCGCAGAGCGAAGTTTACCCCATCTTCCGCGGGGCCGGTGGATTCGGTGGTAATCAGGCGTTCCCGGGCCATCGTGTCCCCGCTGGTGGTCCCTGCTTCACTGTGCTACGACGCGGTCAGCACCGCCCAAGTTAGCCTACATCGGGTCCGGTCGCCAGCGTGGTTTGCGGCGTGGTTGACGCGAGCTGTTCTGACCCGGATGGAGCACGGAGCCGGGTGGGGTCAGCCTGCCGGGGACGTGCGGTCGTTCGTGAGCGTCCATGAGCGTTGGCGGTGAGTCGTCGTGGTCGCATACGCGCGGGCCGAGGAGTTGGTTCTCGTGTAAGTTCTTTCTCTACCATGGGTTAAAGTTCATGTGGGAGGTGGGGCTGTGTAGGGTGGTCGGCTGGGTTGATCTAGGGCGACGACCTGTGGCAGGTGGGTTTGGTCCTGACGCTGGGAGGCTTGGAAGGTGAACCCGCTCCCAGGGGAGGTAGGTGGGTGCGGATTGTCGCGGGTGCGACTCAAGCAAAAGGGCCTATTGGACCGATACCTGGATGAAGCGGACCCAGCGCGGGGTGTCGCGTCGGCGTAATGCACAGGAGCCTACGCCGGCGAAAATTACGAATTAGG
>JAAEQG010000067.1 GCA_024231775.1 bacterium | reverse complement strand
TGGCACGCCGATAGGCAGCGGATCGATCGCCCTCCAAGCGTTCGGGTTCGCCCAAATCAACGACGTCTTCCAGAGTGTTGGCATCGACTCGACCTTGGAAAACGCAAGCCTCGAGTTCAGCGCTACCCACAGGGTCTTCGCCTACGCCTCGGTGGTCGACAATGATTCGGGAGATGCTGTCTACGTCTCGCCGTTTGCGGATGAAGGCACCTCCTCCGGCAGCAACGCGGCACCGAACGGTACGATCACGGCGCCAGCCAGCGACGTCACGATCGTGGTTGGTAACGAGGTGTTTTTTGCCGGTAGCGCGGCCGATCCGGATGGTGATGCCGTCTTTGTCGAGTGGAATTTCGCTGACGGAGACACTTCCGACGCCCTGGTGCCGGGGGATCACGTCTTCGCCACCGAAGGGGTGTTCAACGTCAGCTTCACTGCGACCGACGAGCACGGCCTCCCAGACCCGACTCCGGCCAGCGTCGTCGTCACCGCGACCACGGGTGCGGCAACGCCCGACCCCGATTTGGGCGACCTGTTCGAGCGAATCGACCTCGAGCCCCACATTCACGATCCCAGCCGCATCATCGAGCAAGACGACGGCTGGCGTTTGGTGGCGGTGACAGGCAAGGCCCAGGAGGACGGCTACGACTGCGGCCTGGAGACCTGGTTCCAGGAGCCGGGTAGCAACACCTGGACTCCCGGCCAGTGCATACTGCGCGACAAGCCGGACTGGGTGGCCGAGCATCTTCCCGGAAATGACGGTGCCTACTGGGCCCCCGCCCTGGTGGACGCCAACACCATCATCTACAGCGTTTCCGATTTCGAGGACGAGGGCGCCTGCATTGGCCTGGCCCGGGCCACGGGGCAGATCCCGGAGCAGAGCTGGAGGGACGTGGGCGAACCGCTTTCTTGCACCCTGAACGACAGCCTGGGAGCGCCCGACCGGCCCCACTCCATTGACCCCGCCTACCTCGATGGCCCATACGGAACCCCCTACCTGGTCTACGGCGGGGGCAACATCTGGTCGGCCGAGCTCGCTCCCGGCACCTTGCTCATCGCCGACGGCAGCTGGTGGGAGGGCGCCAACGATGTCCACCACCGCCTGGCCAGCGGCCCCGACGAGCCCGACGAGGACGGCAACGACTGGATAGAAGCCCCCTTCCTCTTTGCGCGCGAGGGCAGCTACTACCTCTTCGTGAACTGGTATGCCTGCTGCGCGGGCATCGACAGCACCTACGAGATCAGGGTCGGCCGGGCGTCCGCCCCCACCGGCCCCTTCCTCGACCGGGACGGTGTGGACATG
>JAAEQG010000066.1 GCA_024231775.1 bacterium | reverse complement strand
GGACAGCAACCCGGTCTTGAGCAGCAGAGCTGCGGTCCCCGGCGCAAACCCGTCCACGGCCAACTGTACGAGACCGCGCAACCACTCGACCAGGGGATGATGAGTGGTCGGTCTGCGCCGGTCGATGAAGTAAGGAATCCCCCGGGCTTCCAGGGCGGCGGCGAGAAGATCGTGGTACGGCTGAAGGTCGCGCAAGGTGATCCCGATGTCACGAAGTCGCAGGTTGTCCTCCGGATTCTGAGTAAGCCGGACAATCTCCGCAACGACGCGATCGATTTCGACGTGACGGTTTGCAGCGGCGAAGACCTGCACCTCGCCTTGGTTGTCCGGGGCTGGGGTTGGCGGTCCCTGGAAGATCGAGCGCTCCAGGGCAGCCAGTTGTGGCGCGGTGCGGAATCTCGGCGGGGAACCTTCGAGCAGCAACGGTTCGTCGAGGGGGACCCCGACCTCCTCCAACGCCCGGCGCAGCTCGACGCGCGTGCGCATGGGCTTGGCCCACACGTCCAACGGTTCGCCGAACGAGCGCAGATCGCGGCGAGCCTTCCGCGGGTCCATAAGTAGGGTAACTTCGAGCCGGCCAACGTAACGAGCCAAGTCGCGTAGAGTGAGGCGCTCCTGTCGGGTGAATCCCGCGAACCCATCCACCCACAACTCAGCATCGGGCAGCCACGAACAGCGATTCATGTGCTCACGAGCCACGGCGAGGTACTGAGAGGGATCCAGCCGCTGGGTACCTAGGGATTCTACGTAGGCAGAATAGATACACCCTAAATCACCCAGCTTATAACGTCGCAGAGGATCGGACTCCGCGTCTTCGGTTTGGAGGTCCAGATCCGCAGGATCGACGTCCCCGCAGATCAGCTCGTCCATGGTGTGACCCAGACGCTCGAGGAAACCCGGAAAGCGTTCCGCGTTTCTGAAGTAGCGCAGCTCGGGGGCGAGCTTGCCCAGCAGGTGGCGCAGGAGCATGGTGCGCCCGGTGGTCGAGAGTGCGGCGGGCTGGTCCGCTCCGGAGCGCTCGGCTAGGCGCAGAGCCAGCCTGCGGAAGCTGAGCACCTCCGCCCGGTGGACGATGCGCAGTCCCGCAGCCCCGAGGAGGGCGCGTTCGGTCTGCAGGCTGGCTTGCTCGGGCACCAGCAGGATAAGCCGCGGGCCGTCGAGCGGATCGCTCAGGAGTCTGTCGCGGACGGCGGCCAGGCAATGATGGGTCTTGCCCGCGCCCGCTCGCCCAATCACGAAGCGCACGGACATACCGCGTTGTTATCCCAACTCGGCGGACGGGTCAATCATCCTCTCGGAGGCGTCGTCCCACCCAGAAGAACCGCAGATAGCGCCGCAGCCGTTTGTAGAACAGGTATGCGCCAATCACCCCGCCGCCCAGATAAGCGGCGCCGAAGGCCATCGCCCAGGGGGCCCGCGCCAAGATCCCACCGACCAGCAGCCCGGTCGCCCCCCCGAGGAAGAACAGCGCGCAGAACAGCTCGGTGAACGGGAACCACACCTCCGAAGGGACGTAGATGCCCGAGCGCACCGCCGGCCTGGCGTTGTACTCGTTGCCACACTCCGGACAGCGACCGACGTAGGCCAAGGCGCGCAGGTTGTATCCACACTCGCCGCAATGGAGCGAGTGTCCAATGTGGCGCTCGCTGAAGACGTCGCGCGAAAGCTTGTCGAGATCTTCGGTTCCCAAACTCATGGTGCTAATGGACGATTGTCCAGGGCGAGTAGGGGAATGGCAAGCGAAGATGGTGCGTTGCCGGTCAATCCCGCGTCCCTACAGGATGGACCTGCGCGGGACGAACCGTGCAGAGAGAATCCGCGCGGACTGAAGTCCGCGGCTCCTCGAGAAGGAGAAGGATTACACCGGATCCGGTTTGAACGTGCCGATACGCATCTCCTCCGAGCCGCAACCGTGAGGGAGCGGGTCAGCAAGATGGGCCGCCCGGCGCGATGGGAAGAACCAGCCGCGGATTGGCGCGGATGGACGCGGATGGGGATGTCCTCCAATCTGCGTTGATCGGTGTGTATCCGCGGCTTCGTCAGTTCGATGCGGGTTCTGATCGGTAAGCCCAAACCGTGTAAGCCCCCACCCTTTACTGAAGCAAAGGATGGGGCACCCGACGCAAGCGAAGATGGTGCGTTGCCGGTCAATCCCGCGTCCCTACAGGATGGACCTGCGCGGGACGAACCGTGCAGAGAGAATCCGCGCGGACTGAAGTCCGCG
>JAAEQG010000065.1 GCA_024231775.1 bacterium | reverse complement strand
GCGAAGCTCAACGACAAACCGGACCGGGCCCACGCGGGCGGGTTGTATCGGCTGGCTTGCGCCGTCGGAGTCAATCCGAGGTTCGGCGGACATCGCGGATACTCCGCGAATACGAGCGCGGCGGATACGCCGCTGGACGAGGCTATCCTCGCGGTACACCGGGCGGCTGGACGGCCGACGACGTTTGTCACCTTCGGTGAGGCATCACCCTATCCCAAGTACGCGGAGGATCTAGCCAAGCGTGTCAAGGCGATACCCGCCGTCGCACAGCCCATTCTGGGGCGGCTGGTGCTCAACGTGGTCGAAGCCCAACGCTGGGCGGACCTGGCGTTTCGAAACGTCCCGGGTAACCAGCGCATCGCCGTCTCCCGGAGGATGAACCTCGGCGAGGAGCAAGTGGACGCCCTGGATTATGAACCGGCGGTGGACGATGTCGCTCGCTCCTGGGACGAAGCCAGCCTGTGGTACGCCGGTCTGAAGAGCGTGCAAGCCCTCGACGAAGCCCGCAGGAGCCTGCAGACCCTGGCGGCGGAGGCGCCCCCCTTCGCATTCGACTGGGAGACGCCCTACGGTTGGATTCGCATCCGAGGCGCCGGGCACGATCTGGTCGATGCTACGGACGCCTGGCTGATTGTGGACCTGGGCGGAAACGATCGCTACACCGGACCGGCGGGAGCGTCGGCGGCGGATCGAGCCATCGGTCTGCTGCTGGACCTGGGCGGCGACGACGAATACGTCAGTTCCGGTCCGAGCCAGGGCGCGGGCATCTGCGGGGTCGGGGTGCTGCTGGACGTGGCGGGGGCTGATCGCTATGACGCGGATCGGTTGGCGCAGGGCGTGGGTCAGTTCGGCTTCGGAGCGTGTATCGATCTGGAGGGCGATGACCGCTACTTCGCGGGCTATTCGGGGCAAGGCTGTGGTTACTTTGGGGTGGGCTTGCTGATCGATGCGGGCGGCGCGGATGCCTACCGCCTCTACTGCGACGGCCAGGGGTTCGGCGGCGTTGCGGGAGTGGGCGTGCTGGCAGACTACTCCGGAGATGATGCCTACGAGGCGGTCCGCGAGTCGGACATCACCGGGCGACCGTCGTACCACTCTCCGGACATGGGTATCTCGGTATCCAACGCTCAGGGTTGTGCGTCAGGCCGGCGCGGAGACGGCGGGGATGGTCATTGCTGGGCGGGCGGCCTGGGCGCGCTGATCGACCTCTGCGGCGATGACACCTACCTGGCAGGCAACTGGTCGATGGGCACGGGGTACTGGTTTGGGACCGGGTTGCTCTATGACGGTGGCGGTAGCGACATCTATCGCGGGGCGGTCTGGACGCAGGGCAGCGGAGCCCACTTCTGCATTGGGGCTTTGCTCGACGAGGGTGGTGACGATCTGCACGTCTCCGAGGAGAACTCGGTTAACGGTCTGGGGTTCGGCCACGATTTCGCGGTGGCTCTGCTGGTGAATCTCGGGGGTAACGACTTATACACGATCGATAAATCGGGGTTGGGCTACTCGATCAACCGCAGCGTGGCGATGCTGCTCGACGTCGGCGGGGACGATACCTACACGTCCTCGGCGGACAATCGGCCGGGGACCGCGCTCTTCGATGAACGACTCCGTGATCGGAGTGGATCGACCACCTACTTCGCCGACTCGACGTCGGTGGGCCTCTTCCTCGACGTCGGAGGTCGCGACACCTACGACTCGGCTACGACTGCGAAGAATGATTCAACCTGGCTCGATGCGCCGGACGCGGACAACTGGGCGGTGCGGAACTACGCTGTCGGGGTGGATCGTGCCGAGGGGGACGTGAACCTGGCCCCCCTACCGCAGAAAGTGCCCAGCTTGGGAGCGTCCCGCCGTATGGAACGATGAGCCCCCACCCTTTGCTGCGCAACGGACGGGGCACCCGCGCACCCGGCCGATTCCGGTATGAGCGTGCCCATGACTCACGGGCAAACAAGTTTGCCCATGCCACCCGCCGACGTCTCCCTTCCCCCAAGAAGCCGCGAAGAAGCACAGAAGGCACAAACCTTGCGCCTCTTGAGCATCTTCGTGGCCAGTCTATCCCCCACATCGAGACCCGCCCACAGGGCGGATCAACGAGATGGGGCACCCGTCCAACCCCTCCCTGGGAGGGAGGGGAGTGCGTTTCTCGTCGTCCACTCCTGCAAACCCCATCTGCACTCAGCAACTAGGATTGGCTTAGCTTTCAGGATAGGTTCTGGTCTTGGACCGCCGCGTCCGCGTCCACCGCTAGCACGTTCTCCAAGCGCTCCACGATGTACGTCCCCGGGTGCTCGGTCATGGTCAGTTCCACGGTCCCGCCCAGAGCAGCCCCCATCAGCGCCTGGCCTACCGGGGATTTGTAGTTGTACACGGCGCGATCGACGTCCGCCTCCCAAGGCCCCAGGAAGCTCATCTGGACGGTGTTTCCGTTGCCGCTGCTACGCAGCGTGACGCGAGTACCGAAGCCGACCTGATCGGTGGGAACCTCTTCCGCGTCCATTACCACCGCCAGCCCCGCCTGTTCCTGCCACAGCGCCAACCGGGCCCGCAAGAGATCGCGCTCCTCCAAGGCGAACTTGTATTCCGAGTTCTCCGAAAGGTCGCCGTGGGCCGCGGCGTCGCCGATCGCCTTGGCGTTCTCCCGCATCTTAACGTTGACCATCTGCTCGATCTCGCTCCCCAGTCGGCGGCGACCGTCCGCGGTCATGAACAGGATATCCTCACGCATCCACGGGCTGACCTCCACCTGACGATGCTGCTCGGGATGGGCCGCCTGAATCAGCTTGATCATGTCCTCCGGAACCGCCCGTCCGAGGTTGTCCATCCGGGAGAGTTGGATCCGCCACGTCTTAGCCACCCCGCCGTCCGTCTGGGCCAAGCACTCCTTGAACCGCTTGTACTGGTCCGCGCTGAACGCCTCGCGTACGCGATCCTGGACCATCTTCTTGCGCTCACGAGGCAGATCGTCACGCCGACGCATCTCCCCCGCCACCGCCTGCAGCTTACCGTACAAGACCCGCAACGGAGGAACCGGAATACCCAACTTCGGATCCGGACCGCGCCACAACCAAGCCAGCCCGGTCACGCAGCCGCCGGGATCCTTGAGGATGCGCTGCACCAAGGCCTCAAGGCGTCCACGATCCAAACCGCCCGCCAGCAGATCCGTAGCGAGCAAGTCACAAACCGCCGGGGGAGCCTGCGGAAGCATCGCCTCTCCGAAATCCAGGTACTTCTCCGGATAGGCGGCTTTCATGCTTGCCCACGCAACCGGCCACAGAGCTACCGAGCCGAGGTGGAAGAGGAGATCAGCCGGCTCCGCCGAGCGCGAAAGAAACTCGACCGATGGACGGTCCGCGTCCTCGATGGGCACTCCCAGTGCCACGGCCAAGGTCCGCGCCACCAGCAACACCTGAAGCGATCCGGGGAGCTGGTTCTTGAGGTGACGCTTGACCGCCTGATCGACTCGGGTCTTGAAGCGGGTCAGCATCTCCGCATCCGGCGTGTTCCCCGCACTCTTGCACTCGCGCAGGTACGCCTCGATACACGAGAGCTGCTCGAGAGAATCGTAGAGCTTCTTGAACTTGGCTTCCGTATCACCTTCGAGGGTCACCGCCTCCGTAACGTACGCAAGCTCGTACGGAGACCGCCCGGTGATCTGCACATTCAGATGGCGCCGAAGCGCCGTCCGCGCCTTCGTCCACCACTTGCTCCAGTCGTCATGCGCAATCGGCTTGGGCGAAAGGCGCTCCGCAAGGGCGATACTGTCGATTCGACCGCCGTTGGCCCGCATGATACTGATCACGATCTCGGCGGGCTTCTTGGCTAACATGCCCGCGAGACGCTCCGGATCGAACTGCTGCAAAACCGGGAAATCGTCCTCCGCCGCAGGAGCGTACTCGTCCGCCAGCCTGACCGGGTCCAGCGTACGCTGCCCTTCAGCCGTCGTGATGGTTACCTCCCAGGTCTGGGTGTCGACGGCTTCCACCCGGGCTGCCTCGTCTTCGTCGTGCCGCCCTACCAGGTAGCCGCCCGGTTGGAGCGCCAGGCAAACGTCCATCGTACGCAAAGCCCGCCGTGGCGGTCGACCGGAAGCCAGCCCCGCCTCATCCAGCAGACCACTGAGGTTCTCCCGGTCCGCGTACGCCGCCGCGTAGAGTTCAGCCGTCTGCGCACGAAGATCGACGCTCTGCGGCAAAGCCAGAAGGTACGCACCCGCGACCTTGGCTGCTGCCTCCACGCCGACCGATTCCTTCACCGCTTCGATCGCCGCCCACGCCAGCGGTTCAGCCTCCACCATCCGATTCCGAGCACCCAACTCCTTGAGCGCCGGAGACCAGGAAGCCACCTCATCCGCGTCTCCGCCGTGGACATCCACGGCGCTCATCCACGACTCCTCCACCGTCTTGGAGTTGCCGCTGGCTATCAGTTGAATCAACCCGTTCAGATCCAGTTTCATCGCTGCCCCTTAGTCCAGCCCCGATCACCCGAACACACCGAGCACAGCATTATCACCGCAGCTAAACCTCGTGTCGATACCCCTGAGGCCTGAGGCAGGGAATGCCAGGCCAAGAGCACCCCTCCCACCCCCTGGAAGCCGCTTGACCTTCCCCAGAAGGGCCGTACGATCCACCCGCCCGATAAACGGAGAGCACTCACGTGCGACTGTTCATCACTGGTGGAAGCGGGTTGATCGGCCGACGCTTGGCGGCTACGGCGATTGCGGCGGGGCACGAAGTGGTGGTTCTGTCCCGATCATCCAACCGGGCAACGGCTATGCTCAGCCACGCCGCTTCCGTCATCGAGGGAGATCCAACCCGCCCGGGCGATTGGCAGACCACCGCCGCCACCTGTGACGCCATCATCAACCTGGCTGGCGAGGGCATCTTCGCCAAGCGGTGGGACCCCGCCTTCAAAGAAGCGCTCCGGAGCAGTCGGGTCCAATCGACCCGCTGCGTAGCCGAGGTCCTCCGCCGGGATGACTGTCGTGCAAACGTGCTGGTCAGCGCCTCCGCCGTGGGCTACTACGGCGATTCCGAGACCTCTACCTTCATCGAGGACGCCCCGCGGGGACATGGCTTCCTGGCGGAACTGAGCGCCGACTGGGAGGCAGCTGCGACGCCAGCCGCCGAGCGCGGAGCCCGGGTGGTCATTCTGCGAATCGGCATCGTGCTGGACCACAACGGAGGGGCGCTCGCCAGGATGCTCCCCGGATTCCGCTGGGGCATGGGCGGGCCGCTGGGGTCCGGAAGGCAGGTGATGAGCTGGATCCACGTCGATGACCTGGTCGCGATGATACTCTACGCCCTGACCAACGAATCACTCCGCGGCCCGGTTAACGCAACCGCTCCGAATCCGGTGGACAACCGCGGCTTCGCGCGCACCCTGGGTCGCATTCTGCGACGACCGGCCTTTATCAAAGTCCCCAGCTCTGCTATTAGACTGGCTCTGGGCGAGGTCAGCGGCGTGGTGCTGAAGGGCCAACGCGTGATCCCCGCCAAGGCGGAGGCTGGCGGATTCGCGTTTCGCTTCCCCAGGCTGGAGGACGCTCTACGCGATCTGCTCGAGCGAAGGCACTGAATCGGTTGGAGCCCAAGGCGGGCGAATAGAGAATCGAAAAGGACAACCATGGGACAGACACTCATAGAAAAGATCGTTACCCGCTACGCGGTGGGGCTGGATAGCGACGCCAAGGCGCACTCTGGAGACTATGTCTCCATCCGCCCGGGACACGTCATGACCCACGACAACACCGGCGCGGTCATCCCCAAGTTTGAGTCCATCGGCGCCTCCAAGGTCTGCCACGCCGACCAGCCGGTCTTCTGCCTCGATCATGACATCCAGAACACCAGCGAAGCCAACTTGGCGAAGTACGCCCGGATCGAGCAGTTCGCCCGCAGCCACGGGATCGACTTCCACCCCGCCGGCAGCGGGATCGGACACCAGATCATGGTCGAGCAGGGCTACGTCACCCCAGGCTCGCTCGTAGTCGCCTCCGATTCGCATTCGAATATCTACGGCGCCGCCGCCGCACTGGGCACGCCAGTGGTCCGCACCGACGCCGCCGCGATCTGGGCTACCGGGGAGACCTGGTGGCAGGTCCCCGACGTGGTGAAGGTCGAGCTGCGTGGCCGGCTCGCCCCGGGCGTCGTGGGCAAGGACGTCATCATCGCCCTGTGCGGAACGTTCAACCAGGACGAGGTGCTCAACTGCGTCGTCGAGTTCGTCGGCGAGGCGGTCGCCAGCCTGAGCATGGATCAGCGACTCACCATCGCCAACATGACCACCGAGTGGGGCGCCCTCGCCGGGGTGTTCCCCTTTGATGCCGTGCTGCGCGACTACCTCCGCAGCCGAGCGGACATCTTCGCGGAACGTGATAAACCACCTTACACGCGCAAGACGGTTGACCAATGGTACGCCGAGCGGCTGACCCCCGACCCGGACGCCTTCTACGCCAAAGAGCTAGCCATCGACCTGTGCCAGATCGTGCCGCACGTAGCCGGGCCGAACGAAGTGAAGACGATCACTCCGCTCTCGGACATTCAGCCGCGCAAGGTCAAGGTGGACAAGGCCTATCTGCTCAGTTGCGTCAACGGCCGGCTGGAGGACCTTGAAGCGGCAGCGGCGGTGCTCCAGGGCAGGACGGTAGCCCCGCAGGTCAAGCTGTATGTGTCCGCCGCGTCCGCAGAGGTGGAACAGCAGGCCAAGCGTCTGGGCTGTTGGGACCAGTTGACTGCCGCCGGGGCGATTCCCCTGCCGTCCGGATGCGGGCCTTGCATCGGGCTCGGGGAGGGAACGCTGGAAGACGGCGAGGTCGGCATCTCGGCGACGAACCGCAACTTCACCGGTCGTATGGGGGCCCGGACTTCGCAGGTCTACCTGGCCAGTCCCGCCGTGGTCGCCGCCTCCGCCGCGGCCGGATACATCTGCGGACCGGCTGACTGCCCCACGACCACCATCGCCACCGAGTACCGAGACAAGCCCCGCCCGTCAGCCGCAGCCGGTACGACGGAGATTATCGAGGGGTTCCCGCAGGAGGTGGCCGGCCGATTGCTCTTCCTGCCCAAGGACAATCTCAACACCGACGGCATCTATGGCAAAGACTACACCTACCGCGACGACCTTACGCCGGAAGAGATGGGCAAGGCAGCCATGCTCAACTACGACCCCGACTTTCAGAGCATCGCCCAGGAGGGCGACATCATCGTGGGCGGGCGCAACTTCGGATCCGGATCCTCGCGCGAGCAAGCCGCCACTGCCTTGGCCCACCGCGGGATACGCATGGTCATCGCCGCGAGCTTCTCGCAGACCTACAAGCGAAACGCCTTCAACAACGGTTTCATCGTGATCGAGTGTCCCCAGTTGGTCGATGCCGTGCGAAGTGCAACCTCCGAGCCGCAAGCGCAGAATCGTGAAGGGGAAGACGCCCTCACTCTGCCCCTGCCTGGAGACGCCCGGGTGGACTTCGCCCGCTCGGTCATCGAGTACGCCGGAGAAACCTACGGCTTCCCCGCCCTTGGCGGCGTGCCCCAGCAGTTGATCACTGTCGGCGGGGTCGAGAACCTGGTGCGCCGGAAGCTGAAGGCTACCTGACCCGCGTACGGGTGCCCGCCGTGACGCGACTTTCGGACCGGGCGCGCAAGTAGCACGGCTGCCCTGGTGGGCAGACCACGGCACGGTGCATGGCAATCCACCGTACTCGATATACCCGAAGAAGACGCTCCCACCACAGACTCCGTGGACGAGTTCCGGCTCGGGCGGGCGTCCCAAGGTGTGATAGAGGACGATTGTCGCTGCTTGCAGCCACGCACGGGGTCGAACCCGTTCAGGGCCTTGTGAAACTGCGTCATGCTTGTGGCATCGGTTCTGCTGTTCTGGTACAATCCGGGCTCCTTCGGGATGGCAGGTCCACCCGCAACGGCCTGATCAACGGTCTCTCGAGGCGCATCGCCTAGCTGGCGCTGGCCACCCGAACGGCGAACATCTTGCGAAGGAGAAGAAAATGGGGACTCCTGTAGCTCTCGGTCTGGTTCTTCTCAGCGCGTCGTTAACACCCGTTCCGGCAGCGTCGGCGGGTGAGCCCAGAGGCGTCGATCGTGGACGCGGGCTGATCTTCAACGTCACCCAGGGCACGCCTCACACGACGATCCAGGAGGCGATCGTCGCCGCGGTCGGCGGCGACGAGATCGAAGTCGGGCCGGGGACGTACGTCGAACGCATCGATCTGCTGGGCAAGGCTATTACGCTGCGCGGCACCGGCGGTCCCGCCGCGACGATCATCAACGGCGACGCCGGCGGTAGCGTCATCACTTGCGCAAGCGGCGAAGAGCTCAGCACGGCGATCGAGGGCTTCACGATCACCAACGGATACGCCGATAACGGCGGCGGGATGTACAACTCCGGGAGCAGCCCAACGCTTACCGACTGCACCTTCAGCGGAAACGTGGCAACCGACGAATACCCGAACGGCGGCGGCGGGATGTACAACATCTCCAGCAGCCCGACCCTGATCGACTGCACCTTCACCGGAAACACTGGCGGAGACGGGGGCGGCGGGATGTTCAACTCCGGCAGCAGCCCGACGCTGACCAACTGTACCTTCAGCGGAAACTCGGCCGTGTACGGCGGTGGCGGGATGGAGAACGAGTACTCCAGCAGCCCGACCCTGACCGACTGCACCTTTAGCGAAAACACTGGCGGCGGGATGCGCAACATCGACGGCAGCAGCCCAACGCTGACCAACTGCACCTTCAGCGGAAACTCGGCTGAATTCACCAGCGGCGGGATGGAGAACATCCTCAGCAGCCCGACGCTGACCAACTGTACCTTCAGCGGAAACTCGGCCTTAGCCTATGGTGGCGGGATGGAAAACTACACCAGCAGCCCGACGCTGATGAACTGCACCTTCAGTGGGAATTCGGCCTTGTACGGCGGCGGCGGGTTGTTCAACTACAACACCAGCAGCCCAACGCTGACCAACTGCATCTTCAGCGGGAACTCGGCCCAAGGCGGCGGCGGGATGCGCAACGAGATCGGCAGCAGCCCAACGCTGACCAACAGCACCTTCAGCGGAAACTCGGCCGAATCCTACTGTGGCGGGATGAGCAGCTCCGACGGCAGCAGCCCGACGCTGACCAACTGCATTGTCTGGGATAACCCGGCGCCGAATGGCCTGGAGGTCTGCGACTACGACAGCAGCACGACCACTGCGACCTACAGTTGCCTCACGAGCGTTTGGCCGGGTACGGGCAACATCGACGGCGATCCGACGTTCGCCCGCCCCCCCGACGATGGCGGCGATGGCTGGGGCGACGACCCAAGCACACCGACCATCGACGAAGGCGCCAACGACGACTACGGCGACCTGCGCCTGCAAACCGCCTCGCCCTGCATCGACGCCGCTGACAGCACAGCCGTGCCGGCCGATGTGAGCGACGTCGACGGCGATGACGATAGGACCGAGCCATGCCCTCTGGACCTGGGCGGGCTGCCGCGCTTCCATGACGATCCGGCCACGCCGAACAGTGGTGTTCCCGGCCCGCTGGGACCCGTCGTGGACATGGGGGCGTATGAGTACGGGGCGACCGACTGCAACGACAACGCAGTGGACGATCAGATGGACCTCCTTGACGAGACCAGCACAGACTGCAACACCAACAACATACCCGACGAATGCGACATGGCTGTCGGCACGAGTGCGGACTGCAACACCAACGGTACTCCGGACGAGTGCGACCTTGCCGCCGGTACGAGCATGGACTGCAACACCAACAACATACCCGACGAATGCGACGTGGCCGAGACGGACTGCAACAGCAATAGCGTTCCGGACAAGTGTGACGTGCTCGGCGGCCACGATTGTTGCCAGGCCAGCGAGGTGCCCGGATGCAGCAATCCGGCCATCCGCGACTGTGTCTGCGCCGTCCTCCCTTACTGCTGCGAAACGGCGTGGGACACGTACTGCGTCGACGAGGTAGGGGATGAGGGATGTTTCGATTGCGAGCTGGAGAATGACTGCAACGCCAATGACATCCCGGATACGTGCGACGTCATCGACGCGGGCGACTTCGACGTCGATGGGGATTCGGACCTGAGCGACTACCGGTGGTTAGCGGACTGCATGGCTGGCCCGGATCAGCCGCCGTACTCACCCGCGCCGGAGTGCGTAGAAGCACACTTGGCGGCTTTCGATTTCGACTCCGACGGCGATGTGGACCTCAACGATGTTAACCTGTTCGAGCGCCAGCTCACCAGCCCGTGGTGAGATGGCCTCCTGGCTTCGACGCGGCGCAGGAACCGAGCCGCGACCGTCTGCCCCTGTACGACGCGAAGCGTGGTCAAGGGTGAGGGAGCGGGCCTGACGACGCCGCAACGCCATTCCTGGAGACGGCACCAGCTACGCCGATTCTGCGGAGCAGCTAAGAAGAAAGGCCACCAGTTGGTGGCCTTTCAGGAATTACAGTGCTATGGCGTCCCTGCGGACCTGGAGCTTACTTCATAATAGGTGAATCGCGCTCCAGTCGGCAGACCGATCAGCCGGTCCCACCTACCCCATGCGTTGGCCGATTCTAGTAGCGATCGCGGCCGCCGCCGCCACCGCCTCCGCCG
>JAAEQG010000064.1 GCA_024231775.1 bacterium | reverse complement strand
CGCCCCCTCGCCTTCCCCTTGCACCAGGGCATCGACGTGGGAGACGGTCTGCTGGGGGGCGTGGGTCGGGTGCTGACCGCCGACGATCTGCGTTACCCCGTACGCCGCACCCTGAGCGAGCAACTCCCTCGTCAGCCGCCACTCGTTCGAGCGTACGGAGTACGCAATCAGGTCTGGAGCGTAGTCCTCCACGGCGCGTTCGAACGCCGCAGATTCACCACCGCGCGGGAGGCTGGTCGCGTCGAACAACCGCGTCTCGGCGCCGATTCGCCGAAGGCATGACGAGAGCGTGGCAATCCCCAGTTGGGGGCTGCGCATGCGGACGACGTTGGGGTACACGAACAGGACCTTGAGTGAGGTCCCCGCAGGTAGCGGACGGAAGTCCAGAGGCAGAACCGATGACCCCGCAGATGAGCCCCGCACCGGATTCACCGCGCCCACACTCCGCGCAGCGAGCGCGTCGGGCCGTGACGGTGTTGGTTGTCGGTCGACCATCAGCTCATCGGTACTCGGTGACGACGTTGCGGATAGGCACGGACTGCGTCGGACAGTCCGCGCCCCCGGCTGATAGCTTCATCGGCGGTTGCCCCGCGTTACTGGACCATTGCGGGGGTCTCTGGCTCGCTCATGGCCGTTAGCCCGAGGACTTATGGGACGTCCCGCCAGTCTCCACCCGATAATCCACAAGACCGGCCGCGTAGCGTCCGAAAACTAGTACGGATCGGCATCGGCAGAACGGATGGTTCACCTGCCGGCGCCGGCGGTGCAGTCTTGGAGTAGTCCAACCATATGATTGCTGCGTTTGAGTTGTGTCGCCATCGCCAGTTGCTCCTCAGCCTCACCTGGCGCGACCTCCAGGTGCGCTATAAGCAGACCTGGCTGGGCATGGGATGGGCGGTTCTGCTGCCGGTGGCCATGACCCTGATCTTCTCGTTCGTGTTCACCCGGGCCGTCAACGTGGTCGGGGGCATGAACCTGTCGATGCCCTATCCGCTGTTCGCCTATCTGGGACTGGTCCCTTGGGTGTTCTTCTCCGCCAGCCTGACCGGATGCGTCACCTCGCTGGTCTCCAACCGCAATCTGGTAACCAAGGTCAACTTCCCCCGGGAGGTCTTCCCCCTGTCGGCCATCGGATCCGCCGCAGCGGACTTCCTGGTGGCGGGAAGCGTGCTGATCGGACTGGGAGCCTACTTTCACTACACCACCGACTGGGAGTTCGGCCTCCACGGATCGATTCTCTTCCTGCCGGTGGTCGTCGCGGTTCAGATAACCTTCACCGCCGGGCTGGGTTTGTTGCTGGCGATGGGCAACCTGTTCTATCGAGACGTTCGCCAGGTGTCGGGCGTGGGCATCCAGTTGTGGATGTTCCTGACTTGCGTGCTCTATCCCATGCCCCAGGATGGTTCGTGGTTCAGTTACTGCGCGTGGTTGAATCCGATGACCCCGATCATCTCCGCCTACCGGGCCTGTGTGATCGAGGGGCGCATCCCTTTCGATGGCCACTTCCTGTACAGCACGCTCGTCGCGCTGGTCACCTTGGTGCTGGGTTGGTGGTGTTTTGGACGCTGGTCGCACCGATTCGCGGAGTGTATTTGATGTCAGCACCGGCGGTCCTCTTCGAGGGGGTATCCAAACGATTCCGGCGCGGGAGCGGGCACGACACCCTGGCTTCACTGTTGGCTTCAGGCGTGCGTCGTCTGGTGCATCCCGGTGGAGCACCGCAGCGCGACGACACTTTCTGGGCGTTGGAGGACGTGAGCTTCGAGGTTCAACCGGGGCATGCTCTGGGGATCGTCGGCCCCAACGGAGCGGGCAAAAGCACGATACTGAAAGTGCTCGCGGGGATCATGCGACCGGACGCGGGCCAGGTCCGGGTGCGTGGCCGGGTGACCGCACTGATCGAGGTCGGCGCCGGGTTTCATCCGGATCTGTCCGGGCGGGAGAACATCTTCCTCGCGGGAGCGATCCTGGGGATGACCCGGCCGGAGATCCGCTCCAAGATGGACGCGATCATTGACTTCGCCGGGGTCGGCCCGTTCATTGACACTCCGGTAAAGCGCTACAGCACCGGAATGCAGGCCCGCCTGGGCTTCTCCATCGCAGCGCACGTATCTCCGGATGTCCTGCTGGTGGACGAGGTTCTTTCGGTGGGCGATGCGGTTTTTCGCGTACGCTGCCTCGAGCGTATGAGTGAGCTGGTCCGCAGCGGGCTGACGCTCATATTTGTTAGCCACAATCTCGAACAGGTTCGCCAGATCTGTCCGCAGACCGTGGTGCTCCAGGAGAGCCGAGTCGCGTTCGACGGTCCCACCGGTCCGGCGATCGAGAAGTACATCGACGTGCTAATGCGTTCGCGGCACCGCTATCGGGCTGACGTATGCGGTTCCGCCTACCATCAGACGAGCGGATCGAAGGCTCCCACCGCCCGGATCGAAGGCGTCCGTTTTCTCGACGGGACGGGACGTTCCTGCCAGTCGATCACCCCCACCCAGCAACTGGACATCGAGGTGCGGTATGAGCTGGCCCATCCCATTCGCCGGATGGTCCTCGAGCTCAACATGCTGCGGGACTTCTCTCAGCCGATGCTCAGCCTCAACTCTCTGCGCGACGAGGTGGAGTTCTCCGCGGACGCAGGAGACGGGCGGGCGCTGGTTCGCCTGCCCCGGCTGCCGGTTTCCGGAGGGCAGTACTTCTGGAACGTGCGAATATGGGACGCCGACCACGGGACCATCGAAGTGGATACGCCCTTCGACTACCCCCTGATCGTAGACGACGGCGGACGGGCAGCCGGCCTGCTGTGCATCGACCGCACGTGGTCGGCAGGAGAGCCCCCGGAACCTACGCCGAATGAACCGGTCCTGGCAACGATGGGAACATGAGGCAAACCGAACCATGAAGGTGTGCATCCTGGGAGACGCAAGATCGATCCACGTCCGCCGGATCGCGTGCGGACTTGCCCAGCGCCGTCTCGAGGTCACCGTGGTAACCCATCACCCCGTGCCCCTGGACGGGGTGAGCGTACACAAGTTCCAGGTTCCCCGCTTGGGTTTTCAGTATCCCATGCGCTGGCCGCGGCGACACGAACTCTACCTCAAACGTCTGATGCGCGCGCACGACATCGTGCAGGTCCACTTCCTGCACGATTGGGGTTTCACCGCCGAAGTCGCTACGGAAGGTTGTCTGACCGTGACGCCCTGGGGATCGGACATCCGACCGCCGGCGGGCTCGCCTCCGCCGACGGAGGAGCTGGTTCGCAAGCGCGCCGCCCTGCTGCGCATGGCCAATTGCATCATCGCGACCTGCCGACCGTTCGCCGAGCAGATCATAGCCTCCGCCGGGATCGACCGGGACAAGATCCGCATCGTCCCCAAGGGCGTGGATACCTCGAAGTTCGCCACCTCGCCAACGCAACCACGGCGCCAGCCCATCGTCGGGTACTTCAAGGGCTTCCGCGAGGTGAACGGTATACAACATCTGATCGAGGCGATCCCCTCCATTCGTCGCGGCTGCCCCCCGGTCAAGTTCCAGTTCATCGGAGACGGACCGATCCTGGAACGATGCAAAGGTCGCGTGAAAGAGCTGGGGGTGGATGACATCGTCAACTGGCTTCCACCCCAACCGCACGACGAAATGCCCGCGCTGATGGACCGCTGGTCGGTGGTGGCGATTCCTTCGCTCGAGGAGGCGTTCTGTATCGGAGCGCTGGAATCATCGGCGATGGAGCTACCCGTGGTCGCCAGCAACGTCGGCGGATTGGTCGAAACGGTGCGCGACGGGCTCACCGGGATCCTGGTGCCTCCCGGCGACCCTTGGCACCTCTCGGGCGGTCTCGTCGAACTGCTCGAAGACCCCGAGCGCGGACGCTGTATGGGCCGGGCCGGGCGACGCGTGGTCCAGGAAGAATACGAGTGGTCGGACTCGCTCGATTCCCTGATCGAAACTTACCAGGAGACCCTCGACGCCACCACCTCGGCGGTTGCGGGTTGACGTGCGATGATCTCAGCCACGACCATGCCACCGCCGGCGAAACCCAGGTCCGTCGGAGTTACCCGCCCGGCCGTCATCGGGTCCGACCGGGCGACCGCGCCGACTGAGTCCGTGGCCCACCGCCGCGTGCTGATGATCTGCCAGGCCTTTCCCCCGATCGGCGGGCCGGGCGTGCAGCGCAGCGCGAAGTTCGCTAAGTATCTGCACCGCTGCGGATGGCGTCCGTCAGTGTGGGCGGCGGACGGGCTCGACCAGCTCCCCAGCGACCCAAGCCTCACCGCGGACCTGCCCGCCGGGATGGTCCGCCATGGTCGCCGCGGATCAGCGTATACCTCGTCCCACCTGGCGGTCATGGACTTCCTGGAGACGCTCGGCGTCCGCCGCTCAATCGGCGAGCGGCGCTGGGCAGGGCTGAACTGGCGGGCTCTGCACCTGCTCCATCAGTCTTCGCTCCTCCTGTTCCCCGACGACCAGTTGTCCTGGGTGCTGCGGAGCATAGCCCCTCTGCTGGGTCTGATTCGCCGAGAGAAGATTGAGGTCGTCTTCTCGACCTACAGCCCGGTGGCCAACCATCTGCTCGCGCTGATCGCCAAGCTGGTGAGCGGCGTGCCCTGGGTGGCGGACTTCCGCGACCTGTGGACGGACGACTACTGCTACACCCCCCGGACCAGACTGCACGCGTGGGCGGATCGCCGACTCGAGCAGACCATCCTGCGGCGGGCAGACGCGGTGGTGGCCACCACTACCAGCCAAGCCCGCATCCTGGCGGAGCGCGTCCCCGAGCAAAACGATAAGTTCACCTGCATCACCAACGGCGTGGACCCTGCGGACTTCGAGCGGATCGATCGTGGCGAGGTGCGCAGTCGACTCCACGGTCCGACCGATCGCTTTGTGCTGGCGTTCGCCGGACGCTTTCTGTCCGACCGGATCGACCAAGGTCTGATCGGCGGACTGGCCCGGTTCGCCGAGCGGACCCGCGCCGAGCGGGGTTCGTTCGAGTTTCGAGTGGTCGGTTCGATCGCGGACGCAGCCCTGGATCGCCTGGCTGGTGCAGGTGTACCGATCCAAGCCACGGGTTATCTGTCGCACGGTGACGCCATCGAACAGATGATCGCTGCCGACGCCCTGCTCCTCCCCGCGCCCTCCGGGCCAAACGCCAGCACGCTCATCCCCGCCAAAGCCTTCGAGTACCTGGCTGCCCGCCGGCCGATCCTGGTTGTGGGTCCTCCCAATGGCGAGGTGCAGCAGTTGGTGCGCAACTGCGCCGCGGGGACGTGTGTGCGTTCCTCGCCGGATGCGGTCAGTACCGCCCTGAGAGAAGTGTGGCAGCGCTGGCGTGCCGACGCCCCCTACGAGGGCTGTTCGCCGGAGCGCCTCGCCCCGTTCACGCGCGAGCGTCTGACGCAAGAACTAGCCGACGTCCTGACGTCGGTCAGACCTGGGCGGCTACGGAAGTGAGCCGGTGAAGGCTGCCTGAAACGCGGCGAAATCGCGCAAGTCTATGTCCCCATCCAAATCGGAATCGAAGGGCACACAGCCGCCGGCGTACGGCTCACCGCCCGGGCCGGTCATGCACGGAGTCCAGAACGCGTAGTCGGCTGCGTCAACATCCTGATCGCAGCTCGTGTCGCCGAACCCGGACTCATACGCCCCCATGTCCACCCGCCCGCAGAGCACCCGCGCGTGCCCATCGAGGTCCTGCTCACCTGGGTCAGCCACAAACGCCGGATCGCCGGTATCGATGCTCGGCGAGCCAAAGCCCAAGCGCAGGTTATCATCCGCATTCCCCGGGATGTCGTCCGCCCCATCCACATCGACGAACAGGGGGTCGGCCACCGTGTTCCCGACGCCACCCAGCCCACTGCCTCCGCCCTGAACGCAGCAATAGTTCACTACCGGCGTCCCGCCGTAAATCTGTGCGGATTGGGCGGTGCCTCCGTTCGCCCACAAGATGCAACCGTTCAGTTCGGGGCTTTCCGCGTAGTAGTTGTAGATGCCCCCACCGAACCCATCTTCTGCCCGGTTGCCGTGGAACGTGCAGTTCTCGAGGCCCATATGCGTCGTTTGGAAAAGCGCGATCCCACCGCCATCCTGATCCGCGGAGTTCTCGCTGAAGACACAGTCGACGAGCGTTAGATTAGTGTCAGAACCTGCGTAGAGAGCACCACCATTGTCCTGCGTCGCCGCGTTGCCGCGGAACACGCACCGCACCCACGTGGATTCCCCGGACGCTTGCCAATAGATCGCCCCCCCACGCTCCCCTCGGTTGGATTCCAGCGTGCAACCGGTCAGCGCCATGCTCGCACTACCGAAGACACTGATGGCACCGGCAGCCGACAGGTTCGACCGGTTGCCTACGAAACGGCAATCCACGAATTCGAGGTTTCCCCGTCCCGAAACCTGAAGCGCACCGCCCGTGCCATCTGCCCAATTGTCTCTGAACTCGCAATCCGTCAACGTGGGGCTGCTCGAAGAACAGTACATGGCCCCCGAGCCGCCGTAGGAGGCGTTACCTATGAAACCGCACTGCGTTAACGTGACCCCACTGCTGGCGTTGTTGTACATCCCACCGCCGGTGCCCTCTGCAGTGTTAGCTGTGAATGTGCAGTCAACTAGAGTAGCACCACTGTTCGTGTTGTTCGCCAATCCACCGCCGGCCAGAGCCCAGTTGTCGCTGAATACGCAGCGATACAGCGTGACCGGGCTGTTGTAGTTGCTGGCGCCGCCACCGCCACCGGTTGGCGTCGTGTTTCCGGTGAATACACAGTCCGTGATCTCGCTGGTCGCGTTGTAGTTGTACAACCCAGCGCCTCCGGCGGCGGCCTGATTGTCCGTGAACGTGCACGCGGTCAGTGTCGGCCCACCGGCGTTGACGCACATCCCGCCACCTTGCGTGCCCGAGTTCTGTATGAACATACAGTCGGCCACCGTGGGCGAGCCCTCCTCGATGTACAACCCACCGCCGCGGTCGTGCATGCAGCAGGCGCCGTTGGCGTTGCCGCCGCTGACGATGAATCCGTCGAGCACGGCGCTCATGTCCACACCGAGCGCGACCACCACGTTGTAGCTGTTCTCACCGTTGTTGGCGAAGTCCGGTCCGTCATCGCCGTTCAGATCACCGCTGAGCACCGTCTCATAGGACGCCGTATCGCGCGCGTTCGGATCGGCGTGGCCGAACCCCACGTAGCCGCCGTACAGAGCCACGCCGTCGATCAGGGCGAAGGACGCACCCGCGTCGCCTCCGTGACCGTCCGGCCGATAGATGCCCTCCGCGACGAGAATCTCTTCCACGGCACTGTTGGTCTGGGCTTCAGCCAGGGCGTCCTGAAGATCGTCGTACGCCGTGCTCCAAGCCAACCCGCTACCACCGGGGGCCGCATCAGCGTCCACATACAGCACGGTCTGAGCTTCGCCTGCCGGGGCGCACGCAAGCACCCCCACCGCCAGCACCGCCACCTCAAGCCTCAATCCCCTGCGCTGCATCACCGTCTCCTATCTCGAACGGATGGCCCTGGACTTCCAGGCAGCCCCTTCTATCCTACCAAAGCAGACCCTCCGCACCAAGGAGTAGCCGCCAGACGCCAAGAAGCTGTCAGCCATCAGCCCGGGGTATGGCTCAGTGTGAGGTGACGGGTGGCATGGGCAAGCGTAAGGCGCGATCTCTGTTCGCAACGTGGTTTCGTTGCCGCTGTCTGTAGCTGCCCAACTCACGGATAGAGCTTGCCCGTGGCTCGGCCGCCGAGAGGAACACGGGCAAGGATCGCCTTGGACACAGCTGGCGACGGGAGGCGGTGGCCGGGCGATCCTTGCCCATGCCACCCAGATGTCGCACCACCGACTTGCCCTGGCCACCCGAGGTAGAGGTTTGTGGGACAGACTTTCCAGCCTATCGTCCAGTCCATTCGGGCCGCAGGAGACCGGCTGGAAAGCCGGTCCCACAAGGAAGAGAGTTTTGCCACGGACTGCTAGGGTCCGAGGAGACGGTCGCCTACGGCGAGACAGAACTCATCCCACTGGCTGGTCTGCGTAGTGAGCCGAGCGATCTTCTCTCCCTCGGCAGTCTGTAGCTCGGCGTACCGAGCCCACCCCGATACGCGTTCGAAGAGGCAACACTCTCCGTTTGGCGAAGCCTCCACATAGGTGTCTCGTCTGGGCGTGTGCAGACGAAGCGTATGACAAGCCGGGCACTCAGTAGTCAGCTCACCACGAAGGTAGGCCTGTGTCAAGCTCTCGGATGCGCGAACGCGCGCGGCCCGAAATGTCTTGGTGGTTTCTACCGATTCGTCTCCCACGTAGACAGGCTGTTCGATGTCCCATCGTCCGGATATGAGTCTGTATCTGCTGACGGTTGTGCCATCCGCGAACTCATCAAACACGCTGAAGCTCACAGACGGGAAGGACTCATCCACCGGACGGACATCAAGATCCCCATGGTATCTGTCCCAGGCCTTCTGGCGTTTCGCACTGACTTTCGGGAGGGAGGGTAGCGTCCACGACTCCGCGTCTCTCAGCCTGACGAGGGCCACACGCTTACCTTCCGACGTCGGACACCAATCCACAAGAAGAACGTATTCACGGTCTGCGGTGGGGACGAACGACCCATAACCCAAACTGATCGTTCGCCCACTGCGGCACTCGGTGCGTTTGACAGGGCTGCTGCAGTCCGTGCAAAGTTCCCTCCAGACGAGGTACTTGGAGTCCGGCGTGAAGAACCGCTCGTGCACGAAACCGGTCGAGCAACCCGACAAGCACATCGTGAACGCCATCAGCGGTAGAACGATGTTGGTGTAGGAACGTCTCATTGGCTGCAACTCCCGTTACTCAACATTTCCCAGACACCTCAGCCTCAAGTTGCCATCCTATACGACCGCCGGCACGATTCAACGCAAGATGACCTCCGTCGCCGCGAATCTCACCGGCCCTTCCGCTGCAACTTGCCAATCCTACGCATTATGCCTCCTGGGCAACGGGGCGCGCCACCTCCGCACAGTAGCGCAGATAGCGGGCCAGACTAGGCTGTCCTACAACTGATAGTCCCCCCAGCGACGGGCCACGAGTCCGCGAATGTCGTCGGTCATCTCAATCTCCGCCGGCCACTCGCGGATTTGGCCTTCGCCGGGGATCTTGCGGGTGGCGTCGATACCCATCTTGGCTCCACTGCCGTATAGCGGGGAAGCGTGGTCGAGGATGTCGATCGGGCCGTCGATGACCATCGTGTCGCGGCGCGGATCCCAATTGGCTCCGACGTGGAAGAGCACATCGTGCTCGTCGTGGACGTTCACGTGCTCGTCCACGACAATGATTAGCTTGGTGAACATCATCTGACCCGCACCCCAGATCGCGCTCATCACCTTGCGGGCCTGCATGGGGTATTCCTTGCAGATCTTGACGAACGCGCAGTTGTGGAACGCCCCGTACATCGGCAGGGAATAGTCCAACACGTCGGGCACTACCATCTGGAATAGCGGTAGGAAGATGCGTTCGGTGGCTTTGCCCATGTAGTAGTCTTCCATGGGCGGTTTGCCGACGATCGTGCTGGGGTAGATCGGATCGCGCCGATGGGTAATCGCGGTAACGGTGAACTTGGGGTAGCAGTCCGCCAGCGAATAGAACCCGGTATGATCACCGAAGGGGCCTTCGAGCAGCGTCTCTTGCGGATCGACCAGACCCTCGACCACAATCTCCGCGTTGGCGGGCACTTCCAGATCGATCGTCTTGCACTTGACCAACTCAACCCCGCCGCCGTTGAGGAACCCCGCGAAGAGCAGTTCGCTCACGTCGGGGGGTAGTGGACAGGTCGCCGCATAAGGCAGCACCGACTCCGCCCCGAAGACCAGAGCGAGCGGCATGGGCTCGCCCCGAGCGGCGTACTTGCGGAAGTGGGCTGCTCCGTCGTGGTGCATGTGCCAATGGACCGCAGCCGTCTTCGGACCGAACAGTTGGATCCGATACATCCCCACGTTCTTCACCCCCGTGTCCGGGGCGACACTGTAGACGCCGGCGAAGGTGATATAGCGCCCGCCGTCATCCGGCCAGCACTGCATCACCGGGAGATCGTGCAGACTGGCATCGTCCGTATGCACAACTTGCTGACAGATTCCACTCTTGACCGACTTCGGCCCAAAGCCAGCCAGCTTCGCCAGGTCGGGCAGCTTCTTGAGCTTGGCGATCAGCGTGGTGGGCACTTCCGGCTTGATGAGTTCTTTGACCCGCCCGGCGAGCACCTCGAAGCTCTCACCCCCGAGAGCCATGCGCATCCGCTCGTAGCTGCCGTACAGATTGATGGCCAGCGGAATGGAAGAACCTTCAACATTCTCGAAGAGCAGAGCATGCCCCCCCCGCCGACCGTGGACCGGATCGGTGGCTGGCGGCGGCGCGTCCCCGGCGGCGGGCGACTTACTCACCCGATCGGTAATCTCGGTGATCTCCAGCAGGGGATCGACGGAGGTGGTGATGCGTTTGAGCTGCCCGGCTTCTTCCAGGGCCTGAGCGAACGACTGTAAGTCAGGATACGCCACGGCGTCGGTCTCCTCAGCCAGGGTAGCGCCGCCCCTCGAGGGCGGCAGGTGCCCTATCGCCTAAGGGGTGAGAAACAAGATGTAGGGTGCCATGGCCATCGCGGAGCGCGGCCCTGACTGGTCCGGCGGCATGCTCACCCTCCGGGATGAGCATGGCACGCTGGGCCGTATCCCGGCGCCCTGCCAGGGCTTGAGCCTGCAACCCAAATGCCCCACGCATTCACCCTGGCACGGCTTCCGTGTTATAGTGTGCCCGCGGTCATGAGGCGAGTTACCCAGACCATTTTTTGCTTGTCATGCGGTGCCGGGCTGGCGGCGGTGGCCTGCGCACCCTCGGCGAACCCATCGGCAAACGCGAACCGTGCGGAGTTGACCGTCTTCGCCGCCGCCGGAGTCGCTGATGCGATCGGGGAGATCGCGGAACTATTCGAGGAAGTGTCAAACGTAGACGTGCTCATCAACTCCGCGTCCAGCGGCGTCCTGTGCAAGCAGGCCGAGCTCGGCGCACCGTGGGACATCTACGTCCCCGCATCGACGCACTATCTGGACCGCCTGCAAACTGCTGAACTGCTGACGCCGGGTTCGCGCATCCGCTTGGCCTCCAATCAACTGGTGGTGGTCCACGCGGGAGCGGACGCACCTGCTTGGGACGATCTCTCGCCGCTGGCGGACGCAGCCTTCGGCTCGATCAGCATCGCGAACCCCGACCACGCCCCCGCCGGCCAATATGCGGAGGAGGCTCTGCGCCGCACGGGGATGTGGGATGATCTTCAACCGCGATTGGTTTACGCGAACAGCGTCCGTCTCGCGGCCCATTACGTGGCGGACGGTGGGCTGGCGATCGGCATCGTCTATGCGACTGACGCCCGCGCGTACGCTGAACGCATGACCCCGGTATACCGCTTTCCTGAGGGCAGTCATCGGCCCATCGTGTTTGAAGCCGCAGTCGGGCGCGGGTCAGCGGCGCCGAATGTCGCCGGTCGGTTCCTCGACCTGGCTGCATCCACCCAGGCACGATCGATCTGGGAGCGTCACGGATTCGTACCCCCAACACAAGCGGATCAGGTATTGCAGGAAGAGTGACCTGGTGTTCTCCGAAACTGACCTCAGCGCAATCGTGCTCTCCCTGAAGGTGTCGGCGGTCGCCACCGCAGCCTGCCTGATCCCTGGCGTTGGTCTGGGAGTGTGGTTGGGGCGGACGCGTTCCGGTCTGCGGGTGGCGGTGGAAGCGGTGGTCACCCTGCCCCTGGTCATGCCGCCCGT
>JAAEQG010000063.1 GCA_024231775.1 bacterium | reverse complement strand
GACAAACTCTCTGCTCTGCGGTCGGCGATTCGGGATTATTCGCAATTGCTTAGCAAGGGCTACGCAGAAAAGAGCGCGTTGAAACTGGTCGGTGACCGCTACGATTTGGTCGCGCGGCAGCGGACCGCCGTGGCGCGGTGCGCCTGTAGTGACGCCGAGGCGGCCCACAGGATCAGCCGTCAAGCAGACGCCGACCGGTTACGCGGGCGGGCACTCTGGCTGGACGGCTACAACGTGTTGACCAGCGTCGAAGCGGCCTTGGCCGGCGGCGTAGTGCTGACGGGATGCGACGGCACGTATCGTGACATGGCCAGTATGCACGGCAGCTACCGCAAGGTCACCGAAACGCTGCCGGCCCTGGAGTTGCTCGGCAGGACGATTGCCGAGTTGGACGTCGAGTTGTGCGTGTGGTACCTGGACCGTCCCGTCTCTAACAGCGGCCGACTGAAAGGCACCATGCAGGAGGTGGCGGCCGTCCACGGGTGGTCCTGGCGCGTGGAATTGGTGCAGGACCCGGATGCCGTGTTGGCCGAGACGGATGAAATCGTGGCCACGGCCGACAGCGTGGTCCTCGACCGGTGCCGGGCATGGTTCAATCTGGCCCGAGTGTGCATCACTCGATACGTCCCAGACGTGAATCTGGTCGACCTGGCGAGCTTTGGATAGCCCTTCCGGTGAGGCAGAGAGACAGGTGACGGGGGGCTGGAAAGCGGCGTTCTCTATGGGTATAATTCACTCCCTCCGCAAGGAGGGGGATCGATTACGTTGCCGCGCAGGAGTCCGCGTCCGCGATGGGTGATGTCGACAAGTAAAGGATTGCAGGAGTGGCCTATGGATGTCGGATTGGGGGCTTCCGAGCAAATCCGTGGCTTGCCGGAGGCGCTGTTGCCGATGCGGGAGCGCCTGCTGGCCAATCTGGTGATGATCGCCCAGATCCCCGCCCCCGGCGGGGAGGAGGGACAGCGAGTTCGCTTCCTGCTCGATCGGCTGACGGAGGCCGGCGTGGGCGATGCCTCGGTCGACGAGGTGGGCAACGCGGTAGGGCGGCTGCACGGCAAGACCGGAAGCCGAAACATCCTGCTGGTCTCGCACCTCGACACCATCTTTCCCGCCAACCTCGACCACAACGTCAGCGTCGAGGCAGACCGCATCATCGGCCCCGGCGTGGGCGACAACGCCTTGGGGGCCGCCATCGTCTTCATGATCCCGGCGGTCCTGGAGCATCTGGGAATCGAGCTCGACTCCAACGTGATCCTGCTCGGTTCGATCGGTTCGCTGGGCCGGGGGAACCACGTGGGCATCCGCTTCTTCCTCGATCACGTGACCGAGAAGGTGGCTTGCGGAATCTGCGTCGAGGGGATGCAGCTTGGGCGGCTGAATTACTTCTCCATTGGCACCGCCCGCGGAGATGTCACCTGCCACGTCCGCCCGGAACCGTCGCGCAGCTACGGCTCGGAAAGCGCACTGGTGGTGCTCAATCACATCATCAATCGGATCCTGGGGATCTCGATCCCGAACCGGCCGTACACCGTGATCCGGATGGGCAAAATGCGGGTGGGTGTGGCCTACGACGTGGAGCCCGACCACGGCGAGTTAGGATTGGAAATCGTCAGCCACAGCGACGAGATGATCGACCAGATCCATCGCCAGATCGAGGACATCGTCTCGGAGATGTCTGCCCGGCATGCCGTCGAGGCCCATCTGGACCTGTTCTTCAAGACGCAGGCGGGCGGGATCCCCTTCTCGCATCCTCTGGTGAAGAGTGTACTGGGCGTGATGCAGTCGCTGGGCATCGAGCCCGACCAGGGCCATAGTCCCTCGGAACTCTCGGAACTGATTGCCCGCGGCATTCCCGCCGTGACTCTGGGCATCACGCGCGGCGTGCGGGGCCGCAGGCGGAGTCCCGACTACGTGCTGATCGACCCCATCCTCACCGGCGTAGCCCAGTTGCTGGGCGCCATCCTGGCGATCGACAAGGGGGCCTGCGATGAAGACTAAGAAGTGGCTTGCCGAGCGCACCTTCCACCACTCGAACTTCTGGGACATCAAGTGGTTGGTGGAAGAGAAGCAGCGTCAGGGCCTCACCATCTCGCTCTGCCTGCCCACGCTCAACGAAGAGAAGACCATCGGCCAGGAGATCGTGATCCTCAAAGCGGAGTTGGCCGACCGCTATCCGCTGCTGGACGAAATCGCGGTGGTCGACTCCGGCAGCTCCGACCGGACCTGTGAGATTGCCGCCAGCTTCGGCGCCGACGTCTACGTGGCGTCCGAGCAGCTTACCGATCAGGGCAATCACCCCGGCAAAGGGGAGAACCTCTGGAAGGCCCTCTACCTGCTCACCGGCGATATCATCGTCTACGTCGATACCGACATCAAGAACATCCACCCGCGGTTCGTCTACGGGCTGGTAGGGCCCCTGATCCAAGACCCGGAGGTCCACTACGTCAAGGCGTTCTACGACCGCCCGATCGCCTTCTCCGGCGGCATGCGTCCCACCGGTGGCGGCCGGGTTACCGAGATCCTCATCCGCCCGCTGTTCAGCCTCTTCTATCCGGAACTGGCCGCTATCCTTCAGCCGCTCTCCGGCGAATACGCGGGCCGGCGGTCGATCCTCGAGCAGATCCCCTTCCCGGTCGGATACGGTGTGGAGACGGCCATGCTAATCGACATCTACGAACGATTGGGACTGTACGCCTTCGCCCAAACCGATCTCGACCGGCGGATCCACCGCAACCAGGAGACGATCGCGTTGGGGCGGATGTCGTTCG
>JAAEQG010000062.1 GCA_024231775.1 bacterium | reverse complement strand
TTCAGGGGCTTTGTCTGGGGGCGAGTGGGGTTAAGACTGCGACGGTGGCTGGGCTGGTCGGCCTGCTCAATGCGGATATCCTGCCGGTGATTCCTACTCAGGGTTCGCTGGGGGCCAGCGGCGATCTGGCTCCGCTGGCGCACATGGTGTCTCCGTTGCTGGGGCGTGGCAAGGTGAACTGCGCTGGGCGCGTTGAAGCCGCCCGGCCGGTCCTGGAGCGACACGGCTTGTCACCGATCAAGCTCGGTCCGAAGGAGGGGCTGGCGCTCATCAACGGTACGCAGTTCATGTCGGCGTACGCGGTCGGATTGCTCGTCCGGATGCGGCGTCTGCTCAAACATGCGGATGCGATCTCGGCGATGTCGGTCGAGGCCATCCGGGGGAGCATGCAGCCGTTTGCCAGTCGGCTGCATCAGCTTCGACCGCACGCGGGGGCGATAGCCGTTGCGGAGAACCTGCGCCGCCTACTGGTCGACAGCGAGATCCAGGAGTCGCACGCGGGGTGTGAGCGGGTGCAGGATCCGTACTCGATTCGCTGCGTTCCGCAGGTCCACGGCGCGTCGCGCGACGCGGCGGAGCACGCGCGGGGCATCGTGGAGACGGAAGTTAACTCGGTTACCGATAACCCGGTGATCATCGACGAGCAGACGGTGATCAGTGGAGGGAACTTCCACGGGCAATCGCTGGCGCTGGCGTTGGACTACCTGAGCATCGCGGTCGCGGAGCTGGGTTCGATCTCGGAGCGGCGGGTTTACCTGTTGCTCAGCGGGCCGGACGGGCTTCCGGCGTTGCTGATGAAGGATACCGGGGTGAACAGCGGGTTCATGCTTCCGCAGTACACGGCGGCGGCGTTGGTGAGTGAGAACAAGACGCTGGCCCATCCTGCCTCGGTGGACTCGATCCCGACGTCGCTGGGCCAGGAGGACCACGTGAGCATGGGGGCCACCGCCGCGGTCAAAGCCTGGCGGATCATGGACAACGTCGAGACGGTGCTGGCGATCGAGCAGATGTGCGCGGCGCAAGCCCTGGACTTCCGCGACCCCCTGCGTCCGGGGCGTGGGGTCGCAGCGGCCCATCAGGCGATTCGCGAGGTTATTACCTACGCTGAACGCGATCGCTCGTTCGGCGAGGACATCGAGGAATCACTTGCTTTGCTGCGTTCGCAGTCGGTCATACGCTCCGTCGAGGAGGCTGTAGGAGAACTGCTATGAGTACGACATCGCCCGAAACCGCGTCGCGCCGCGTCTCCGCTCCGCGAGGGACGCAGATCACCTGCAAAGGCTGGGGGCAGGAAGCGGCTATGCGGATGATCATGAATAACCTCGACGCGGAGGTGGCGGAACAGCCGGAGGAGCTGATCGTCTACGGCGGCAGCGGGAAGGCAGCGCGGAGCTGGCCCGACTTTGACCGTATCGTCGCGGCGATTAAAGAGTTGGAGAATGATGAGACCCTGCTGGTGCAGTCCGGGCGGGCTGTGGGGGTGGTCAAGACACATGCGGATGCTCCGCGGGTGCTGATCGCCAACTCGCTGCTGGTGCCCAAGTGGGCGACGTGGGACGAGTTTCGGCGTTTGGAAGCCCTGGGCCTGACCATGTACGGGCAGATGACCGCGGGTAGCTGGATCTACATCGGTACGCAGGGCATCTTGCAGGGTACGTATGAGACGTTTGCGGCGGCGGCGGAGCGTCACTTCGGCGGATCGCTGGCGGGCCGACTGGTGGTCACCGGCGGGCTCGGCGGTATGGGCGGAGCGCAGCCGCTGGCGGCGACGATGAACGAAGCAGTGTGCCTCGTCGCCGAGGTCGATCCCGCACGCATCCAACGCCGCATCGACACCCGCTATTGCGACCGGGCGACCAGTAGCCTGGACGAGGCTATCCAGTGGGCGCTGGAGGCTAAGACCGCCAGCCAGGCGGTCTCCATTGGCGTCGAAGCCAACGCCGCCGATCTGCTGACCGAGTTGCTGAAACGGAACACTGTGCCGGACGTGCTGACCGACCAGACGTCGGCCCACGACCCACTGGACGGATATGTGCCGAACCGGATGACCTATGCAGAGGCGCTGGGTATGCGCGAGTCGCGCCCGGAGCAGTACAAAGCCGAGTCGTTCCGCACTATGGCTGAGCATATGCGGGCGATGCTCGAACTCCAGAAGCGCGGGGCGGTCACCTTCGACTATGGGAACAACCTCCGCGGACACGCGAAGGAAGAGGCTGGTGTGGGGGATGCGTTCGACGTTCCGGGTTTCGTGCCGGAATATATCCGACCGCTGTTCTGTGAGGGGTCCGGCCCGTTTCGCTGGGTGGCGCTCTCGGGCGATCCGCAGGACATCGCCCGAACCGATCAGGCGATTCTGGAGACGTTTCCGGAGAAGCAGGCGTTGTGCCGGTGGATTCGGCTGGCGGGTGAGCGGGTGGCGTTTCAGGGGTTGCCCGCGCGGATTTGTTGGCTGGCGTACGGCGAGCGGGCGCGGATGGGGCTGGTGTTCAACGACCTGGTGGCCAAGGGGGAGATCTCCGCGCCGATCGTCATCGGACGTGACCATCTGGATTGCGGTTCGGTGGCTTCTCCCAACCGGGAGACGGAAGGGATGCGGGACGGTTCGGACGCGATCGCGGATTGGCCGGTGTTGAACGCCCTGGTCAACACGGCGTGCGGTGCCAGTTGGGTGTCAGTTCATCACGGAGGGGGCGTGGGGATCGGCTATTCCATCCATGCGGGGCAGGTGATCGTAGCCGACGGTACGCCGGAAGCCGCCCGGCGCCTCGAGCGCGTATTGACGGCCGACCCCGCCACCGGAGTGATTCGCCACACCGACGCTGGGTACGAAAGAGCGGAGCAGATCGCCACCGAACGAGGGGTGAGAATACCGAAGTAGAAGATCGTAACCGGCTCATATCGGATCAAGAGGAAGACACAGCGAGCTGTCCTTATCCCCGCATTCGCTTGGTGCAAGGAGCGAGCAACCGTGGTCGAATACGACGACGCATACGAGGCGATGATGGAGGTGGATCATGGCCCGCTCGGGTACTTCGGGATGTACGATGTTCGGGACGCTGTCCGCGAGATGCTGGCCCGACTTTTGGAATCGCGACGCGAGAAGGACGCTTTCCTTCACGAGCCACCGAACTTCGGCGAATACACCGGCGACGTGTGCGCCGACGTGGCCTGTCAAGCCACCTTTGCCGACGCCGCTTTCAGCCAAGCTGCCGTCGCCGGAATCGCCCCGCTGTTCGAGACGCTTCTGAAGAACGCCGCCGAAAAACTGCGAGAGGCTTGGGCGGAACGTCCTCTTCCGGAGCACCCAAACGAGAGGTGGAACTGGAAAGGCAAGAAGTTCTGGAACCCAAAACTGTTTCGCACGGATAACGGAAGAAAGAGAGAGAGCTTTCGGGAGGGTACACGCCAGTTCCTCGAATCCCTGGGACACGACGACGTGTTGAACTCATTCACGGGTGTAGTGTTCGAGGCACTCTTCGAGTACCGCAACGCAATGCTGCACGAGGGTTATGTGTGGTCGAAAGCAACACTCGACAAGTTCTGCGCTGCCCGCCTGGACAGGAAAGCGCCACATATTGATAGGAGGATGATGCCTCTGAGCGATGATGCCCGTTGCTGGGGAGACTGGTTCCAGACCTGTGAATGCGACGGCCAGCCTTGGATGATTACAGTGACCGATCGCTTTGCGCACGATGCTCTTCTTGCAGTGGAAGACCTGGCGAGGAGCTTACGCCATATAGAATCCGCGCTACGGGCGAACAGCCAGCAGTGAGTATCGGCGGCGTTTGGCGACCTCCACGTGCGGAGATGACATCCCCATGGAAGCAAGTTGCTCGTGGCGGATGAGGCGAAAGCCCCCGGAGGGGGCGTAACTAAGGCAGCCAGGGGCGCAAGCCCCTGGGATGAGGAGCGGTTTGACCGTGAGCCCCTGTCAAGGGGCGACACTACTCCGGCTGACGAGTGTCGCCCCTCCAGGGCTTGAGACTTCGGCGGCGAAGGCTCCAGGGGCTAGCGCCCCTGGCTACCATAGTATCGCCGCTCCGCGGCTGGAGACGGCGACGGCCAAAACGCTTCTTCAGTAGGTGGCGTGGCGCTGCGGCTGGAGGCGAAACCCAACGTTCCGGCAGCCGTTTCGTGAAATGGACTCCACGCGCCGGTGGAACTAGAGGCTATCCCACAACCCCTCTCCCCAGTGGGGAGAGGTTGGGAGAGGGGCGCAGCCGTCAAAGAATCCAACCCTCCCCTGCCCCTCCCTTCAGGGAGGGGAGTGATGGGATAGGCTCTAGCGTTCCCGGTTCGCGATTGACTACTGGAGGAGAAGCTCATGCCGCAATCATACACCTGTCTCCATCACCACATCATCTTCGGGACGAAACACCGGAAACCGTTCCTGACACCGACGCTGCGCGAGCGCGTCCTGAACTACATTGCGGGCATCATCAAGGAGGGGAACGGCAATCTGATGTCTTCCGGCGGAACGCACGACCACGTTCACCTTCTCGTCGGAGTCCATCCGGACACAGCACCGGCGACCCTGTTACGACTGATCAAGGCAAACTCATCCAAGTGGGTCCACCATAACTTCCCCGACCAGGCGCGATTCGCGTGGCAGACGGGCTACGCTGCGTTTACGGTAAGCCGCTCCAACTTCGACGAGGTTCGGAGCTACATCGAGAACCAGGAAGAGCATCACCAAGGCTTGTCATTCGAGGACGAGTTCAAACAGTTTCTGGATCGGCATGGTATAAGGTACGATCCTCGGTATCTGTGGGGTTGACCTGACTTCTCGACGCTCTCTCCATTATGGTCGGATGTTCGCCGATCATGACACCGTCCAGCGATGGAGGTCGTACGTGAACACCCGCCCGGAGGAGGCGTAACTTGGGTGGCCAGGGGCGTAAGCCCCTGTAATGAGGAGCGATATAACCGCGAGCCCCTGTTAAGGGACGACACCACTCCTGCTGCCGAGTGTCGCCCTTCCAGGGCTTGAGAATTCAGGGGCAAAGGACCAGGGGCTGACGCCCCTGGCTACCTTAGTATCGCCGCTCCGCGGCTGATGGCCGGCCTCGCGACGGGCGCAACGCCTCCTCAATGGGTGGCGCCTCGCCGCTCCGCAGCTGAAGGCTGGCCTCGGCGACGGGCGCGACGCCTCCTCAATGGGTGGCGTGTCGCCGCTCCGCGGCTGGAGTTGACGCTGGACGCCCGGTCAGGGGTCGGACGACACCGACTGGATGGGGCACTGGCGACTAAGGAAGAGGTGCGGCGTGTTCTTGGGGGCTTCGCTGGGGATCTGCTAGCGCGTTGTGGAAATCCTGTAGCGCATTGGAGGATACATTCATCATGATCGCCATAACCAATATCGCTGAGCTGGTGGTTGTTCCGCCCGGGCCTATCGGGGGGCGGGCAATGGGACACGTATCGACTATCGAAGGCGCCACTTTGTTGATCGATGATGATGGCTGCATAGGGCGGTTTGGGGCGGCGTCTAGCGTGGACGTGCCGAAGAGCGCGGAGGTCATCGATGCCGGCGGGGGTTGCATGCTGCCCGGTCTGGTGGACTGCCACACGCATACGGTGTTCGCCGGGACGCGGGAGGACGAGTTCGTCAAACGTCTCGAAGGCAAAACATATGCGCAGATCGCCGAGGAGGGCGGAGGGATCAAAGCCACCGTCGAGGCGGTGCGCAAGGCGAGCGTGGAGGAGTTGATCGAACTGGCACTTCCGCGATTGCAGCGGATGCTCAGCTACGGCGTGACCACGGTCGAGATCAAGAGCGGATACGGGCTTACGTCAGCCGACGAACTCAAGATGCTCGCAGTGGTTAAGCGTCTTGGTGAGCTGACCCCGGTGGAACTGGTGGCTAGTTACCTGGCGGCCCATACCATCCCGCACGAATTCGCCGGGCGGGCAGACGCGTATCTGGATGAAGTGCTGGCGCCGGAAGTGCTCCAGCGCATCAGGGACGAGAACCTGGCAGAGTTCGCCGATGTCTTCTGCGAACGAACGGCTTTCGATCTGACCCAGGCCCGACGTTATCTGGAGACGTGCAAGTCCGCCGGTCTGACGCCGCGAGTCCACGCCGATCAGATCACCCAGATGGGCGCCTCCAGACTGGCTGCGGAGGTGGGAGCTTCCTCCGCCGATCACCTGGAGACGATCGACGACGCGTCGGTGAACGCCCTGCGCGAGGCGGGTACGGTCGCGGTGCTGCTTCCGGCGTGCTCGCTCTATCTGGGGGTGGAGCAGGCGCCGGCCCGCCGCCTGCTGGAGGCTGATCTGCCGGTGGCGGTTGCGACGGATTTCAATCCCGGTTCCTGCATGATCGAGTCATTGCCTCTGACCATGGCAGTCGCCTGCACGCAGATGGGTATGACGCCGACGGAGGTGGTGGTCGCGGCGACAGCAAACGCAGCCGCGGTCCTGGGGCGGCAGGATCGTGTGGGGGCCATCGCCGAGGGGAAGCAGGCTGACCTGGTGATCCTGGATATGCCCAGCCATACGCGCTGGTTCTATGCGTTCGGTCGGGAATGCGTTGCGGCGGTGATCAAAGGCGGGCGGATCGTTCACCGGTGCGACGGTCATTGAAGCGTCGCAGGGTAGGCACTGCCCCACCGGACCGAGCGCATTCTACCACCCCTGGAACCACCCCAGCAATCGCCCCGACACCATGGTCAAGTTCTGCCTCCTCCCAATGTTCGGGATTGCCGGGCACTTCCCGGTCTGATGGGCAATCGACCCGGATTCTGAGGTTCCCGTGCATCTCCGCAAGCCCCTTCAGGCCGGCGCAGGTACCCCTGTAAGGGTCGTTTGCTTGTGTCGTAGGCGAGACACCGCTATCCTATGGGTCGTGGTGGAACAAGATATGAAGAAGAGACTCTTTCCTGAATTGACTCAGTTTGAGTCCGGTGCGGAACGCAAGACCGCTTGGCGTGAAGCATACGGCGATGCGCTTCGTGGAAAGAGTATACGACAGTTTCTAATCTTCGGCTCTGCGATGGCGATAGTATACTTCTTCTTCTGGGCACTCAGACCCTTGCTTAGTCCTCTGGAGCTGTCGAGCAGAGCCCTGGGACTGTGCTTAGCGGCACTGAAGGGCGGACTGGGTCCTTTGCTGGGTATGGTCATCATCCTCTATTGGGCACGAAGGAACATTCAGAAGAGTCTCCGTCTTCGTCTCAACCAACTGGGTAAACCCACATGCGTAAGGTGCGGCTACAACATGAAGGGCAACACAAGCGGCGTTTGTCCTGAGTGCGGCGAGCCCGCAGTCCATCGGCAAAGCGAGCAGTGACGGCGCACAGTCTGCGGTTCGCGAGTATTCGCCGCTGTTGGTGGGGAAGGTGCAGACCGCCGCTCGGAGCTGAGGTGCCCTTCTCTGCAAGGATGGCGTTCTCAGGAACGATAGCTGGGGCCATCAACACACGGCCCCAGAATGTGTCTGCATGCGGTCATCCCGCCTGCCTATTGGTCGCAGGTCAGATTGGCCCAGAATCCGGCATACAGCTCGCCGACGAAAGACACTCCGCAGGCCCAGGGCGGTTGGTCCAAACCGAAGTAGTCCGCAGTGAAACCGGTCTCGGCTTCGCCGGCGACTATCCAGCCCGCCTCATTGGTCGAGAAGGTTACCACCATCCAGGATGTCTGGGGGATGGTGACCGGCGCCGCCGAAAGATCGCCGGTCAGCGTGTAGAAGTACCCATCGTCCGGCACGCCGTTCCAGGTGAGTGTGGTTCCGCCGATCAGGGTGCCACCGTCGCCCGGGCAGTCGGTGTACAGCGAGACAGTAACGTTGAACGCGCCTCCGCTTCCGCCATAGACCGCCAGGTCGTATCCGGTTAGACGCCGGCCGTCACCGGTCAGCGTGATGTCGTCGGCGATGGCCAGGCCCGCGCCGGGGTTCTGGAAACTGCTGACCGGACTCACCTCGTTGCTGTAGATGCCGACCGTGGGACACTCCAGCATCGCACAGACATCGCCGTCGCCATGATATGCCCCGCCGGCTGCTACACAGGCCGGCTCGGTTCCTTCGGTGCACGACGCATCTGTATGACAGCACGCGCCCTCCAGGTCGAGCGACTCGCCAAAACCCGTCTGCAAGTCGGCGAAGTCCAACAGATCGGTATCGCTGTCGCCGTCCATATCGCAGCATGGGCAAGCGGATCCCCCGCCGGGGCCGTTCAGATTGTCAGTGAGCGTGGCGGAGTCGTCCAGATCGACATCGCCGTCCCCGTCGATGTCACCGAGCAGGCGCTCGATGACCACGGTGTTGTCCGACGCGACGCACCCGGGAGCGCACTCGCCGGAAAACGTGTAGGTGCCAGGCGCATCCACCGTTGGGGTTAGCGTGGTATCCCCGGACAGGATGTTCCCGCCGTCCGATGCCACCCATCTGACATCCGGCGCTCCCGAGCCCCCCGTGGCTGTACCACTCAACAAGAGCGTGCCGCCGTCGCAGGGCATCGCCAGGGTAGCTCCGGCGTCGACGGTGGGCGGGTTGCTCGCCGCTACCTCGACGGTGTCCATGTCCACGCAGGTATCGCAAGACACGGTCAGGGTGTAGGTGCCGGTCGCATTGACCATGGGTGTCCAGGTGTTGGCACCCGAAACGATCCCAGGACCGGTCCACAGCGGCGAGTAGTCGCCCGGGCACGTGCCGCCGCTTCCACCCCAGGCGTCACCATCCAGCACCAGCGTGCCGCCGGGGCAGAGTTCCTCATCGGTGCCCGCGTCGGCTGTCGGATCCGAGCAGGGATCTTCGACCAGCGCCAGGCTATGGTAGCAGCCCGCCGCGACGGCTACGAAGTCTTCGTCGTGCTGCGAAGCGCACTGCCCGTAGTTGAAATCGAGACAGCCCCACCCGAGAACCCATCCGTTGCCATGCAGGGAAAGGCTGTGGTAGCAGCCGCCGGAGATGTCCAGCCACGGCCCGCCGCCGGAGGGGGCTCCTCTGACCTGCCCCATCAGATCCCATCCCCACGCCTCGATCGTGCCGTCGGTGCGGATGGCCAAGCTGTGCAGCGAGTTGTTGGAATCCACTATTTCGAAGTCTGTACCGGAGGGCTCGTTGCACTGCCCGTAGGTGTTGCTGCCCCAGGCGACGATTGAACCGTCGGTCTTCAGGGCCAGGCTATGGTACTCGCCGGCGGCGATGGCGACGTAGTCAGTGCCGGGGGGGATGGATATCTGGCCGGCGCTGTTATCGCCCCAGCCAACGATGGATCCGTTATCTTTCAGTGCCAGAGCGTGCCCGCTGCCGCCGGAGATCGCTACGTAGTCATATCCCGAAGGTACGTTGCACTGGCCGCTGCCGTTGAAACCCCATGCGGCGATCGAGCCGTTCTCTCGGAGAGCCAGTCCAAACGCGGTGCCGGCGGAGATGGCTGTATAGTTGTACCCGGACGGCGTGTTGATCGGTCCGAGGGCGTTGTTGCCCCACGCGATGAGCGCCCCATCGTCGCGGAGTGCCAGACTCCAGTCCAGCCCAGCGTCGATGGCCACGTAGTAGTCCCCCGGCGGTACGTTGCACTCGCCGTGCTCGTTGCGCCCCCAGGCGATGATCTCCCCGGCGAATAGCGTGGGGGCGTGCGAGAGAACCGCACCGATACCGACCAGCATGATCGTGGTCAGGCGATGCCTTTGTGTGTGTGTCACGTGTTGGACCCCTCCTGCTGGATGACCGGTTCTTCGCCCGCGCAGCTGACATCCCAAGATACCAGACTCCAAGCGGTCATACTACGCGAATGACCTGCTCGATTCAACGGGCGACTGTCGCGCCATGGCACCCACGGCGATCGTACACTTACCATCGTTGGCGGCACGTGCAAAGCCAACTCTCAGCTCAATACGTCCGTTTCGGCCAGGATGACGTCTTCAGGAAGCACAGCCCTGGGAGACCGGGGTCTTACTCCGGCGATCCTGTTGCGCGCGGGGTCCCTGGCTCAGGCCCGTCAACAAGGAGTTTCTGTCCAGCTTCAAGGTCGGTTATCTGACGAATCACGTAAGCGCCAGAGATCCATTCGCCACGGACTTCGTATGCACGATTCTGATCCCCCCCAAAAAAGCCTCTTTCGAGCAAGTCCGCGAACCTCCAGGACTCAACGAATCCGCGAATCCTGTTATACGTCATCGAAAAAGAATCTGACAGCGGATCTCTCGTATAGAGCCAAACCCGCTGGTGGCTAGCACCGGGGCGCCATCTCCAGGAGAAAGCACGAAAGGCAGGGCCGGGTATCTTATGTGTTATGTATGTGCGACATTGATCCTCGGGGAGCGTGCTCAGAACGGCTCGCTTGGCAACGTCCAACGGCACCTTGTGCAGACGAGGAACGAGTGATCCGAAAAGATCCTTCGTATTACCGAACTTGCGTGCTACGTTACCTTCTGTGACTCTCAGGATTTCCTTGGCACAGCCATATTCTCCCGGTCGCTTGTACGTCAGGAACGCGAGGTATGTGCCTCCCTCCACCGTGAGTAGCATCGCCGAGTGGTGCAGGATTAGCCGACAAGGTTTCTCGGGAACCTCCACCGGGGTAAACGGTGAACGGTACCAAACATCAACCCACTTGAAAGAGAAGTCGTTGCGGAAGCGCCGGGCCGGCACGGGAATGAAAGGTACTGCGTCGTCGGGCATCTCCAGTCTGCCCTGGAACTGGATGACTGCGACAACATCGACTCCCGGCATCAATTCAGATATCTCCCTGATATCGGGACCAGATGCGCATGATGCTGACGCGAATAGAGCTACGAGCACGATACTGGCCACAATCGTCATGGCCTGTGGCAGTCTGCCGCAATCTGACCCGGCGTTTCCCATTTAACGCACCTCCAGCGGCCAGCCTATCCGAACGGCCTGCTCGATTCAACCGAAAACGACGTTTCCTTCGATTGCGGGCCTCAGCCACGTCGCGCAGACGTGGTGGCACGCCGAACAGTCGGATGCAATCCAGGGGCGCCGCGAAGAACGGATCCGATACCATCAACACGGCCATCCTGGACGTCATATACTTCGCATACTGCACTACTTGCCGCCCTATCCTGAACGGCTTCTCCCGCAGAGCGGTCACCGGCCCACAAGGAGGAGAGTTCTGCCACGGGCCGTGATTGCAGAGTACACCTGGGTCGATGAGCAATCTGAGCCGCGCCCGTCAGGAAGCGGTTTGCCGAGGTGTCAGCCGCTCTCGCTGGTCCGCTCCCTGACGGTCGCGGCTCGGTTTCCCACCCTGTGCTGCGCAAAGGATGGGGCGCCCGGCTTTCCAGCCTGTTGTTCAGTTTGTGGGGATCTTCAGGCGGGTGGTCAGTGGCTGATCCGGGGCCTGCAGGTAGTTGAGTACGCGGCAGGGAAACTCCTCCAGAGTCTGCTCGGGTGTGAGCTTGAAACGTACCAGCGTTGTGGCCCGCGCGGGAAGGGTGATGCGATCTGGTGAGCCCGGGCCGATTCGCTGCATTTCGACCGCACAGTGGCTGCGATTGTGCATGCGCAGCCGGAGGTCCTTGTCCGTGCGATGATGGGGTGGCTCGACGTCCACGGATGCGACGAAGATCGCTTCGAGCCATTCCTGCCGGGCGAACAAGCGGTTGCCAGCCCAGACCGCAGTTCGGCCTGCGACTAGAGCATCGTGGATGGCTTCGAGCGTTCTCTCTTTAGTAAAGACCAGGGTGAGCGTCCGGTGGTCGGAGGGGTTGGGGCCTGCGTCAGGCAAGGGGTCGTGAATGTCGGAATCGCCGAACAGGGTCAGGTTCTTCTCCATAGCCGTCTGATGGGCTTCGGCGAAGTAATCCTCCCCGTTGCATATCTCGATGCCATGCAACTGTCCGGCTTCGAGCAGGCGGGTCTGCTCCTCGCCCCAACGACCCTTTTCAACCCCCTTCCAGCCGGGATGGTTCCAGAACACGAAGGCGTTTTGCTTCTGGGCCTCGGCGAACACGGTGTAGAAGTCTTCGGTGTCCAGGGGGTCGATGTTGCTCAGGAATAGCGCGTTGAAGTGTCCTGGTGGGGTGCTTCGGGTGATCTCGGCTCCACGGATCAGGAGGATTCCATGCTCTTTGGCCCTCTTGATCGCCACTTCGTAGGGACGCTGGTGCTGGGTGGGCACGTCCTTTCGATGCGGCTGATACTCGATGTGATCGGTCAGGGCGATGGCGTCGAGACCCTGGCGCCAGGCTTCATCTATCCGCACAGTCGGCCAAACCAGGCCATCGGAGAACACGGTGTGTATGTGGAAATCGCACTTGAGCGTGCGGTATCCGGGCAGATCGGGGAAGTGAATCTCCTTACGCGGTTCTGCCGCGTAGGCCCCTAGCCCGCCAAACAAGACCAGCACTACTGCAACGTACAACCTTTGAAACACAACCTCTTCTCCTTCTTCCGGTGCCCGCTCTCCTGACCAGGAGGGCGCTGCGGTTTCTTTGGGTCCGCTCCCTTACGGTCGCGGCTCTGCTTCCCACCCTGTGCTGCGCAAAGGATGGGGCACCCGGACAGGGTCGAGTTCTCCGGGGGGTACGCCCCTCTCCCAACCTCTCCCCACAGGTGAGAGGGGCTTGGATAGGTTCTATTCTACCGGCGGTGACGGCGCGTCACCAGCCAGAGCCCTCCGCAGAAGAGTACGCCGATCGTCGCCGGTTCGGGGATCGGGGTCGGTGACCCGGCATCGATCCAGGCGGTGTACCACGCGCTGGCCACCATCTGTGAGCCTTCCTGGAAGAGGGTTTTCGTGAAGTCATCGGTCTCTTCCCACAGCTTCACGAAGTAGGCTACGTTCTCGTCGGGGTCAACGGCATGGGCGGCGTCGTCGGCGATCATGATATCGGCGACGTACTGGTAGTTGCCCGGACCGCCGACGCCCTCGATGCTGTCGAAGATCGTATCGATTATGGGGGCACTGTACTGGCATGCGGACGGCGTCGGAGCGATGGTCAACTGGTCGATGAAGCCGTAGACCATGCCGCCTTCGTAGCGTGCGTGGATACCGTTGTTCCCAGAGAGCTGGCCATTGTAGTTCACCGTGAGGTGCAAGGGGTTGTGCAAGTCCTCGATGTAGTGGGCCAGTTCGCCGGCGGTCACCAGTAAGTCCTGCCAGTCCTGCTCCGAAGCGGCGGCGGCCATCTGGGCGGAAAGCTCCGCGGTACGATCGTCGACGGCCCATGGCGCGGTACCGGCATTATCGACGAGGGTGTCGCCGTGGGCGGCCCGTGCTGATGCCTGGTCGCGAATGATCGGAACACCGGGCCATCCCGGATATAGGTCAATGTCAATGTAGTGTTGTGGAGGACGGGATGGCTCGTCACCCGAGTAGGTCATCACGTCAGCCAGATTGTCCTCGAAGAACCCGTGTAGGCTCGGCGGCAGGTGCGAGACCGCGCCCTCAGTGATACGCTCATGCCCCGTACGCCACCAAGCGTCTGCCGGAGACGCAACCAACCCGACAACGGCAAACGCAACCGCGATGCGCAAACAACCCCTCATGGTGATTCTCCCTCTCTCCAGAGCCGACCACGGGCGTAACTACCACGCAGTTCAAGATGTCCAGGGGAGCGGAGCGGACGTGGGTTTGGCTCTCACCTCTCTCATCTCCCTCTTCTCCCTGATCTGGTCAGCGTAGCAGATCGACCGCAGCAACGCAAGGAGCCCCTCCAGCATGCGGGAAACTGGGGTCGTGGCAGCATCGGTGGAGCGGAATCGCCGAACAAGGCTGGAAGCGTCAGGCGCAGGTGGTCCGCTCCCTGACGGTCGCGGCTCTGTGGGGGGGGGACACGCCCGCAGGATGTCGGCTGGGCAGGTGGCGGCGGCGTAGGCGTGCTGGTAGAAGGGTGGCGGTCAACGACTCTTGGTCAACAAGGAGGATGACCCATGTCACGCAGAACCGGGATGCCGCGGGTGGTGGTGGTGCTTGGATTGCTGGTGAGCGGCTGCACTACCGGGGGAATGAGCGGTGGCGGTGCGGAGGTAACGGTCGATGATTCCGCGACGAGCGAAGTGCAGAAGGGGGACCTCTACGTGGACGTTCACGATCCACAGCAGGTGTGCGCCGGCACTACGCTCCTGCCGGACCTGCACAATCCCGAACAGCCGCGGATCATAGAGATCGATATGGAGGGGGAGCTTGTCTGGGAGTACGTCATCCCGGACAACCTGAGGCAGTTCACCAATCCCGGTTTGGACGTCGAGTTGCTGCCGGATGATCACATCCTGTTCGTGCTTCCGCGGAACGGCGTGTATGAGATCGATCGCGACGGAACCGTGGTCTGGTCACATCTGGATGCGCAAGTGTCTCACGACGCGGACCGCCTGGACAATGGCAATACGCTGTACAACTGGGGCGGCGGTGATCAGAAGGGCGACGCACAGGCCAAGGAGGTGACGCCCGCGGGCGAGCTGGTCTGGTCCTGGTCCGCCAAGGATGAGTTCGACGTGGATCCCTATGCGGAGATCTACCGCGAGGGATGGACCCATGCCAACGCGGTCACGCGGCTGAAGAATGGTAACACACTGGTCAGCCTGAGGAACTTCAACCTCACCGTTGAGGTCGATCCCCAGGGAGAGGTGGTGTGGTCGTTCGACTGGAGCACGCTGGGCGGAGATGATCCGCACGAACCGGAGGCGCTGCCCGACGACCATCTGTTGATCTGTCTTCAGCACGATACGCCGCACCAAGCTGTCGAGATCGACCGGGACACCGGCGAGGTGGTCTGGGAGTTCTTCGTCGAGGGGATGAGAACCGCCCGAGACGCGGATCGCCTGCCGAACGGCAACACGCTGATTCAGGCGGTGATGATGCCGGACGACGAGTCGGTCATCTTCGAGGTGACGGCAGGAGGCGAGATCGTCTGGCAACTCAAGCTCAAGGACTCGCCAGCCACGGGCACGCCCGGGTGGTTCTACAAGGCGCAACGTGTGTGCGTGGAGTAGGGCTGCACTCCGGCGCAGCCTGCCGGGCAGTCGCTGCGGTTTGGTCCGGTCCGCTCCCTTACGGTCGCGGCTCTGTTGGTGACGCGCCAGCGGCGAGTCATGATCGAGCCGGCGGAGGGGCCGCCTCGGCCACAGCGCGCAAGAAGCGACTGAGGTCCGCGGGGACGAAGACGGCCTCGCTGAGCAACTCCCGGACCTGCTCCTCGACCATGCGATTGAACTGCGCGTCACGATAGCTTTCGGTGAGCTTGAGTTGCAGGGATTCGAACTCCGGCTCGACTGCCGGTTCGATTCGCGCGCAGCGCACGATGAAGAGTGCCTCATCGGTCTCGATGATTCCGCTGGTAGCTCCCTCGGGCAGATTGAACAGGGCGTCCAGGGCCGGCTCCCAATGTTCGCGCACGCTTCCCCGGGTCAGCCATCCCCACGCCCCGCCCTCGTCAGCGTGGATGCCCTGGGAGTATTCGGCGACTACGGTGGCGAAATCCGCGCCGTCATCAAGCTCCGCCTTGGCCCGGGTGATGAGTTCGCCGGGAGCGGTCGTAGCCTGCCCGGAGCCGCCGAGCGAGACCTCGATCAAGTCCATGCTCCGACGTTCCGGCTTGGTCAGCTTCTCCTTTTCCTGCTCGAAGAAGCGTACCAACTCTGCGCGGGTGGGGTCGAGCACCCGGCTGGTTACGTTCTGGTGCAGATAGCGCATGACCAGGATCTCGCGGCGGATGCGCTCGCGATCCTCCGCCTGAGTGAGCCCCTCTTCCGCAAGCCCTTCCTCATAGCTCGATTGTCGCCCGCGGTGGTCGGTGTTGATGCGCTGCCGCACCGCATCGTCCACCAGCCCCTGGAGGTACTCCTCCTCCTGTTCGCCGATTCGTTTGGCGGCCTGCTGATAGAGCAGCAGCGAACGTACCTGCCGTCTGAACTCCTGAACGATCTTGGCCTGCACCGTTTCATGGTAGCGTTCCGCCGCGGTCGTCTCGGCGTCCTGGACCAGTTCGCGACGGAGCGGGCGGAGGATATCGTCGATGGCGATCACGTCTCCGTTGACGAACAACCGGGGCACGGGGGCGCCGTCGTCCTGCTCCGCGGCGGCCCGGTCCACGCGCTCAGCCTGGCGCTCGCGCGGGGACTGCGCCATGGTGCGATCGTCCGTGCTCACCTCCCCGTCGTTCTGACTGCAAGCGCAAAGGAACAGGGCCGGAAGCAGAACCAGGAGCGCGCATCCCGCCCGTGAACCGGACCCAGTAGAGCCTATCCCATTACTCCCCTCCCTGAAGGGAGGGGCAGGGGAGGGTTGGATTCTTCGACGGCTACGCCCCTCTCCCAACCTCTCCCCACTGGGGAGAGGGGTTTTGGGATAGCCTCTAGCGTTTGAGGTATGGGTGTTCATGGCGTAGCCACCTCCTCTTTGACCGGGCGAGCCAGCAGCTTGCGTATCATGGGCAGGATGGTCTGCGACTCGAGATAGCGGGCGCTGGGCGGTCGCAGGTGAATCGTCTTCGCGTCCGGCATCCGCACGGAACCGAACGCATCCTCAAAGGCACCCTGCGCCGCCGCCAGGTTGTGCACGGTGAACACGATATCAGGTTCGCGGATGATGATCGAGTCGATTCCCCAGCGCCGGGCCAGAACGCGAATCTCCGCGAGTTCCAGGAGTCGTCCGACGGTAGGTGGAAAGTCCCCGAAAGCATCCTTGATGTCCTGTTCGAGCTGGCGAAGATCGGCAGTGGTCCGACAGCTCACTAAGCGGCGGTAGACCTCCAGACGTCCCCGAGCGGCGGTGATGTACTGCTGCGGAATGTGGGCAACGACATCGAGCTCCAGATGGACCGCCCTGGGCGTGGGGTCGGGCTCACCCTTCAAGGAGCGCACCGCCCGCTCCAGCGAACGGCAGTATAGATCGTACCCCACCGCGGCGATATGGCCGCTCTGCTCGCCGCCGAGGATATTTCCCGCTCCGCGAATCTCCAGATCACGCATGGCGATCCGAAATCCGGCGCCCAATTCGCTGAACTCCTCGATGGCTTTGAGCCGCTTGGCGGCTTTGGGGGTTACGGTTCCGCTGCCGGGTAGCAGCAGGTAGCAGTAGGCGCGGTGCTTCGACCGCCCAACTCGTCCGCGAAGCTGGTGCAGGTCCGCCAAACCGAAGCGGTCCGCGCGGTTGATGAAGATCGTGTTGGCGCTGGGAATGTCGATCCCGCTCTCGATGATGGTGGTGCATACGAGCACATCGGCGCGGCGCTTGACGAACGAGGTCATCACCTCTTCCAGCTCGCCCTCCTTCATTTGTCCGTGGCCGACGATCACGCGGGCTTCGGGAACGATGCTCTGCACCTTGCCGGCCATGGCGGCGATGGACTGCACGAAGTTGTGCACGAAGAACACCTGCCCATCGCGGTTCATCTCGCGAAGCACGGCGTTGCGCACCAGGCGGTCATCGAAAGGCCGCACCTGAGTGGCGATACTCCGCCGATCCAGCGGCGGCGTCGCCAAAGCACAGATGTCGCGCAGCCCGAGCATGGACATGTGCAGCGTACGCGGAATGGGCGTGGCGGTGAGGGTGAGCACGTCCACCGTCGAGCGGAGGCGTTTAAGCCGCTCCTTGTGCTCCACGCCGAACCGCTGTTCCTCGTCGACGATGAGCAACCCCAGGTCGGCAAACCCGACATCCTTGCTGAGCAGCCGGTGCGTACCCACGACGATGTCGACCTGCCCCTTGCGCAGTTGCTGAATGATCTCCGCCTGTTCAGCCTTGGTGCGAAAGCGGGAGAGACAGGCGACGACAAACGGATACTCGGCCAGGCGTTCGCGGAAGGTCTGGTAGTGCTGCTCAGCCAAGACGGTCGTCGGAACCAGCACGGCTACCTGGCGACCGTACTCGACGACCTTGAACGACGCCCGCATAGCCAGCTCGGTCTTGCCATACCCGACATCGCCGCACAACAGGCGGTCCATGGGGATGGCCCGGGCCAAATCGGTGCTGATCTCCGCCGACGCGGTAACCTGGTCTTCGGTCTCCTCATACAGGAACGAGGCTTCGAACTCCTTCTGCCAGTCGGTATCCGCCGGATAGGCTGTCCCGGGGTTAGTCTCGCGCTCAGCCTGGATCTTGAGCATGGATTCCGCCAGGTCAGAGACGGCGTCTTCCACTTTCTCGGTTGCCTTGCGCCAGCGCGTGCCGCCGAGTTTGGACAGCCGGGGGCGATGCCCGGCGGCGCCGATGTACTTCTGCACCAGATCGGCTTGGGAAACCGGTACGTGGGTCACAGCGTGGTCGGCGAATTCGAGGGTGAGGTACTCCTCGCGTTTCTGCGAATCGCCTTTCCGCATGGTCTGCAGACCTTTGAACCGGGCGATGCCGTGGATCACGTGTACGACCAGATCGCCGGGTTCCAGATCGGTCCAGGCTTCGAGCGACCGGACGGCGTGGACCTTGCGGATGCGCTGCCGGGGGCGCAGACGGCGGAAGACCTCGTGATGGCCTACGACGATGGTGCGTCCGGTGACCCACTCGAAACCGTGGTGCATCCATCCGAGCGGTAGAGTCAGGGTCTTCGGACAGGTACCGTTTTGTTCGACGACCATCTCTGCAAGACGCTGGCGTTCGCCGGCGTTGTCGCAGACCACCAGCACGGTGTGGTCTGCGCAGCAGCGGCAGAGCTCCGCCACCGCCTCACCGGAAGCTCCCTCGAATCGGGCCACCGAGCGTACGTCGAAGTCGAAGGAGTCTTCTCCCGAAACCGTGGCGGCGCCAAAGCGTCCCAGATGCATCTGGCTGAACTCGCCCACGCGGGCCAGCACGTCTTCCACGGGGTGCATCGTGACTTGTGAACCCATCCGCTCGCCGTAGGTCCGACCGATCTCCTGAATCTCCATCGGACCGTCGAGAACCACCAGGGTGTCGGCGGGAAGGTAGGCCAGGAAATCCGTGGTTTCCGTCGCAGCCGCCCCCCGGGCGGGCGTAGGGACGGCGATGCGCTCGAGCCGACTTACGCTGCGCTGGGTGCTCGGGTCGAAGCGGCGGAGGGATTCGATCCGTTCTCCGTCGAACTCGACGCGATAGGGCAGCGATTCTCCGGGGGCGAAGACGTCCACGATGTCCCCGCGACAGGCGCAGTCACCGGGCGACTCGACCAACTCCAGGCGTTCGAACCCGCGGGCGATCGCCCAACTGATGATCTGCTCAGGGGCAAACCGGTCACCGACGGCTAGGCGCAGGGTGTTCGCCGCCAGAGCCTGCGGAGTGGGTACCGGTTGAATCAGGGCGGCGATGGGACTGACCAGTACGCGCGGCGCCTCATCGTCGTCGCCCGCGAGTAGCGCACAGATGCGCAGGCGCTCAGCTTCGATCTCCCCGGCGGCGGCCCCCTCACCGGGGGCGGTCTCCCAGGCGGGAAACTGGGCGGCGCGCTGGGCGCCGAATACTTCAATGTCGTCGAGGGCTTCGTCGGCTTCTTCGAGGTGGGCGGTAACGTAGAGGATATTGCGTTTTGCGCGGGTGTGGGCCATTGCGGCCAGCATGGGCGCAGAGGATCCCCACAGGCCGGAGACGGTGACCACCCCGCCATGGTCTCGGAGGCGGTCGATCAAGGCCTGGACGCATCGGTCGTTGGTGATGGTCGGAACCATCATGCGGCGACCGCCAATCACTCATCCAGCGTCACTCAGCGTCCGCGGCGCATCCGCCGCTACGGTCCGGCACTATAGAGGCTGACCAGCGCACTGCAAGCCGCCCTGGCGCGCTCCCACTTGACTTCGGCACAAGTTTGCACAACTATCGACAAAGGTGCGGTAGTTACCGCACGATGCAGAAACTATGATGAATTGGTGAAGCAAGAGCTGCGAACGCCGGTCGGACTCACGGGCAGGCTGGCTGAACCACCATCGAAGGTCGACTACCGCAAGTTTCAACCGGGGAGACTCCAATGAAGTTCACCAGGCGATCCTGTCAGATTCTGGCCGTGCTGCTCGCGGTTCCGTCGGTAGTGGCCAGCGCCGAGCCCGCGCAGCAGTCCTTCACCCTGGGCCGGTATGTTCCGCAGGACGTCTTCTTGCTGATCCACGGCGTACACAACTCCGAGCGTGATTTCATTGCCCAGCACTGGGCGCCGGTGATCGAGGAGTTCGCCAACTGCGGAATCGAACTGGAGCTCAAGCGGCTGATCTCCGGGGACCTGTCCACGGAGGACCGCGCCGAGTTCGAACAGGCGTGGGACATGGTCTTCCAGCTCGTTCGCGGAGTACGTTGGGGCGATCTGATGGCGCGGGAGGTGCTCTTCGCGGAACGCCTCGGGTCAATCACGCCCGATCTCATGCTGCTCTGCCGGTCGAAGCCTGGTTCCATCGAAGCCAACCTCGAGGGTCTCAAGGCGATTCTGCACGCCCTGGCGGAGATCAGCGACTCCGCCACGGTCACGGAGACCAAGCGGCGACAAGCCCGGGTGTGGAGTCTGGAAGTTGAAGACGTGCCCATTGGTTTGCACCTGTTCAACCAGGATGACGTGGTCGGGGTGATTGTCGGTCATCAGGGCCTGAAGGACGTTCTGGGTCTGATGGCGGGCGACGATCAGATCGGCTCCGTGGTGGACTCGCCGCGTTACCGGAAGGCCGCCGGCGAACTGCCCGCCCCGGAGACCACGGTGATGTTCTTCGACGCCGAGGCGCTGGTGCGCGGCATGAACAACATGGTCGACGTAGCCTTCGCGCGCGACCATCACGGGGATAGCGATCCGGACGCCCCGGAGCACGAGGGAGCTCAGCGCGGGAGGCGCATCGTCCACAAGATGATCGACCACGCCAATGTCTTCGACTACGTGATGGCGGTCACCCGCACCGAAGGTTTGCGGGAGATCACCACCAGCACGGCGCGGATGTGCACGGAGGCGATGGACAAGCCCTTCTATAGCATGCTCTGCAATCGTAAGCCCTTCGAGAGGTTTGACCGCTACATCCCCGAGAACGCCACCGGCTTTACGGTGAGCACCTTCCTGGACCTGGAGTTGCTGTACGAGACCGCACTGGACTTCATCCGCACGGAGCTGAGCGACGGCCAATCCGCCATCGCCACGTGGAATCAGCTCCAGGACGATATTGGCTTCAACCTCACCGAGGATTTCTTCAGTTGGTGGAGTGGCGAG
>JAAEQG010000061.1 GCA_024231775.1 bacterium | reverse complement strand
GGCGCTTTCACCCCAGCGGTTGGTCGGTATTCCGCTTTTTCCTGGTGATCGGGCTGCTCTTGTTTGGCGCGCGTTCACTCCTGGCGAGCACGGGCATCGAGGCCCAGTTCACCGACCTGGCCCGCGAGTTCAACGTCGAGCGGGCCTGGGGAGACGTCGCCTACCTCACCCGCCCGGAACTGGAGGGACGGCCCGCAGGACCGGGTGGGGGGTTCGAGGCGGCGGGCTACGTCGCCTACCAGTTCGAGCAGGCCGGACTCACGACCCTGACCAACGGCGGCTATTACCAATCTTTCGCCGCCATGCGCGGACAGGTCACAGCCGAGCCGGTGGTGGAGATACTGGGGGCGGACGGAGAAACCCTCGCGCGATTCGAGGCCGAGGTCTCTTTCGACCCCGTGCGGTACTTTCAGGCCGGGGACGGCAACTGCGGGCCGACGTGTAGAGAACACGAACTGGCGGTGGTGGGGACCACGGTCGATGGCGTCGCCGACTTTGGCG
>JAAEQG010000060.1 GCA_024231775.1 bacterium | reverse complement strand
CGGACACGACCGGGGCGGCCCATGCGATGGGAACCATCCCCAAGTCCTACGGACTTGAGGCTGCCACCCTTGGCTTATGGCAACCCTATTGAACGCTACCGCAAAACCTGCACAGACACCCGTCCGCCCCGCGGCGAGTTTGTCCTTGACAAGAGGGGCAAGATGTGGTATAGAGATGTCCATTATCAGGTCGACTCTGATAGACGGTGCAGGGGACATGCAGGGATGCTACATCTCACGCTGGCGCGCGTTAAGGCGAGCGCCCATTCCTAACGTCCGTACTGCGAACCAGGCCTCTCGCAAGAGAGCGCGGATGATAGAAGTCTGTACACACACGGAGGTGAAGTACGATGAAGATATGCGCACTGTTCATGGCCGTGGTGTTGGCCGGCGGGGCGATGGCCTATGGCGCCGTCTCCCCGGTCCAAACCGCCACGGTCGTTCCCAGTCAGATCAGCGGTTCGCCCGCCCCGGGCACTTTGGGTGCTGTCAGCGTGCCCAGTTTCGCCGGTCTTCAGCAACCGGCCGGCACGTCTGGATCGGTGGGCCTGCCCGGCACCCTGGAACGGCCCGGATTGCTGGGCCCGCCCATAGCGGTCGTCCCGACTACCCAAACGACTACGTCGGCGCCCGTGACGGGCGCGGAGACGGTCGGTACCCCGATGCTAGGTGTCCCAGCGCAGCTCGGCATTTCGTCGGGATGGGCCGGTTCGTCGACCCCCGCCATGGGCGGCGTGCTTGTACCGATGGGTTTGGGTTCGTCCTATGGAAACGTCCCGCAGGGTCTGG
>JAAEQG010000059.1 GCA_024231775.1 bacterium | reverse complement strand
GGGCACGCGCGGCACCAAGCTGGCCAAGGACCGAGACAAGACTGGAGTCAACGCCGTTATGGCGATGAAGATCCGGGACCTCCTGGAGTCCGGGATTCGCAAGGGGTACTTCCGTCCGGTGGACGCTGAAGTGACCGCCATGGCGATCAACTCGACCCTGGAGACAGTGGCATTCGACATGGCCGGGCGGTTCGATCGAGCCAAGGCCACGCGGATCCTTGAGAAGGCCGAGCAGCTTTTCGTTGACGGATTGCTACTGCCCGAGGGTCCACACCATGACGAATAGAGCGATCACTACTGTCCTGCTTGCGTCCCTGGTTGCGGTGACGTCGACGGGGTGTCGGCGATTCAATGGCGAGAAGGTCCGCCGCGACCATGCTGAGCGCTATCCGCGCGCCCTGGCGCAGACGACGGAGCGGGCCCTGGCGGAGAGGGGCCCGCTTGGTCTGGAGGACTGCGTCCGGCTGGCTCTGGAGCACAGCCTGGAGACCCGTAGTGCTGAGATCCAGCAGCGGATCGCCAAGTTGGATGGCAAGATCGCGTTTGCCAATTTTCTGCCCAGTGTCAGTGTCGGCT
>JAAEQG010000058.1 GCA_024231775.1 bacterium | reverse complement strand
CGGTTTTCTGGACGAGCGATGCCGAAGATCACCATAGACGGTCACGAGGTGGAAGCCCAGGCGGGCACCAATGTGCTCCAAGCCGCGCTGCAGGCGGGGCTGGACGTACCGCACTATTGCTACCATCCGGGTTTGAGCGTGGTGGCTTCCTGCCGTCTCTGCCTGATGCAGATGAAGCAGCCGAACCCCAGGACCGGCGAGCGCGACTGGGCTCCGCGCCTGTTTCCCGCATGTCAGACTCCGGTGCGCAAGGGGATGGAGGTACGCTTCGACTCGGTCGAGGTCGCGACGGCCCGGACCCGGACGATGGAGTTCTACCTGCTGGATCACCCGCTGGATTGCCCGGTGTGTGACCAGGCGGGGGAGTGTCTGCTGCAGGACTACGTGGAGTCGTTCGGCAGTCCGACCTCGCGGATGGTCGAGCAGAAGCACGTCAACGCCAAGAAGGACATCGGTCCGCGTACGCTGTTGTATTCGGATCGTTGCGTGTTCTGCAAGCGTTGCATCCGGTTCACCGACGAGGTTTCGGGCACGCAGGAGATCTGCTCGGTGAATCGGGGTTCGCGGAGCGAGATCGACGTGTTCCCGGGCATGCCACTGGACAACCCACTTCAGGGCAATGTGGTGGACATTTGCCCGGTCGGGTGTCTGTTGGACAAGGACTTTCTGTTTCAGCAGCGGGTGTGGTTACTTAAACGCACCCCCTCGGTTTGTCCGGGGTGTAGCACGGGTTGCGCGGTGCAGGTCGATCAGAACGAGAATCACGTTTACCGTCTAAAGCCGCGGTTCAACCCCGGGGTGAACGACTGGTGGATCTGTGACGAAGGTCGGTTCGGGTACAAGTACATGCACGACCGGGAGCGCCTCTGTCGCCCGATCCTCCGCCGTGGCTCCGACGCCCAGACGCCGACCTGGGAGCAGATTCCGGGAATCGTCCGCCTGCGGCTGGAGGAGATCGCCCGGGAGGAGGGCGGCAGCCGGATCGCGGTGATGCTCTCGCCGTTCATGTCCTGCGAGGAGGCGTGGCTGCTGGTGAGCTTTATCCGGGGACTCGCTCCGGATGCGACCTTGGTGGTCGGCCCGATTCCGGTGGAGGGTGACGATCAGAGGTTCCCGGTCGGAGCTTCGGACGGCGACGTCAAGTTCATGGTCCGCAACGAGAAGTGTCCCAACCGCCGTGGTGTGGAACTCATCGCCGAGCGCGCCGGCGGGCCGATCCTGAAGCTCGACGAGTTCATCGCGCAAGCCGGCGGCGGGGCGTTCGCGGCGGCGTGGCTAGCGGGTGGCTATCCGAAACCCTGGGTCAGCAAGGAACTGGGGGCTGCGGCGTCCAAGATCCCCTTCATCGTAGCCCAGGATATGTTCGAGAACGCTCTGACCCAGGCGGCGACGGTGGTCTTGCCCGCGTGTGCGTTTGCCGAGCGCGACGGCTGTTTCATGAATCATGCGGGCCGGCTGCAACCCTTCAGCCGAGCGGTCGATCCGCCGGAAGGGGCGCAGCGTGACGGGCAATACCTCCATGAGCTGGCGGGCTTCGAGGGACTGTTCAACGCGGGCTGGATCCGCGGATTGATGGCGAAGGAGATCGAAGCCTTCGCGGAGGTGCGGGAGGCGCCGCTGGCGCCGAAGCACTTGCACTAGGAGAGAAGTGGACAATTGAAAATTGAAAATGGAAAAAGGGAGTTCGGGGAACTGTTCGGTTAGGCGTGACATACTTGAGCGTTCGGCGGCGTTTTGTGATCGGTGCATTCAAGTTGCACTGACCCTAACGGAAAACGGCGTTTGTTGGGAGATTGGCCGGCAGCTGACGCGAAGTAGCGGAAGTGTCGGTGCGAACATCGAAGAGGCGCAGGGGACGACTAGCCGTAAGGACTTCGCGTATCGGATGAGCGTAGCACTCAGGGAGGCGCGGGAAACACGGTTCTGGCTCCGGCGTATTGAGATGAATCGGCTGCTCAAGCCCGAGCGGCTGGTTGACTTGTTGCAGGAGAGCGAAGAGATCGTCGCGATTCTGATCACGATTGTCAGGAACGCCCGAGAAGGTACGTAATGCTCAGTTACCACGTTTTCCATTTTCCATTTTCCATTCTCCCGGACACCGTCCCCCCATCCTTGCCGGAGGTTCGTCGTGCCTGTTGACTGGCTCACCAACCAGCTCGTGTTCAGCATTGTTCTGGCGCTGGTAGTCATTGCGGTGATGCTGCTGGGGGTGGCGTACTGCATTCTGGCGGAGCGTTGGATCGCCGCGTGGGTGCAGGACCGCCGCGGCCCGAACCGGGCGGGGTTCTTCAATTCCCGCTTCCGCTGCTTCGGGCTGGGGCAGCCGATCGCTGATGGGCTCAAGTTCTTCCTCAAGGAAGACATCATCCCGTGGCACGTGGACAAACCGCTGTTCATCCTCGCCCCGGCGATGATCTTCAGCGCGGCGCTGGTGGGTTTCGTGGTGATTCCCTGGGGCGGGCACGTGGACATCGGCGGGGTGCTGATGAACGTGCAGGTAGCCAACCCGGATATCGGGTTGCTCTACATCCTGGGGGTGGGCTCGCTGGGGGTCTATGGGGTCGTGCTCGGGGGCTATGCGAGCAATAACAAGTACTCGTTCTTCGGAGCCATCCGCGCCACCGCCCAGACCCTCAGCTACGAGATCCCCATGGGGTTGGCGATTCTGGTGGTGGTGCTGACCACCGGGCAGCTTCGGCTGGAGGAGATCCTGCTGACGCAGATGGGCGAGGGGAACGTGTGGAATATCGTGCGCCATCCCTTCGCCGCTTTCCTGCTGCTGGTGACCCTGTTTGCCGAAACCCATCGCACCCCGTTCGACATGGTCGAAGCCGAGCAAGAACTCGTCGGCGGTTTTCACACCGAATACAGCGCGATGAAGTTCGCGCTCTTCTTCCTGGCGGAATACGCGCACATGATCACCGGAAGCGCCTTTTTGGTGGTGCTGTTCTTGGGCGGTTATCACCTGCCGCTGGTGCCCGGGCTTCAGCCGGGGGATACCTCGCTGGCGGCGATGGTGTTCAAGATGGTGGTGATGGGCGCGAAGATCGCAGGGCTGATGTTCATCTACATCTGGGTGCGCTGGACGCTTCCGCGGTTTCGTTACGACCAGTTGATGCGCCTGGCGTGGAAGGGGCTGGTCCCGGTGGGGATCGGTCTGGTGGCGTTTGCGGTGGTGATGCTGTACCTGGGCCGTCCGCAGGCGTGGGGCTGGACGCTGACGGGCAACGTTGTCGCCTTGGCGGTAACTCTGACGGTGACGGGGCTGACCGCGGAACGAGTCACCGGTCGGCAGCGCGATCTGCCCGCCCCGACCCTGCCACCCTGGGCCCGAACGCGCATGGGGGAGTCGTAGGCTGATGGCCAAAGACGAAGACTGCATGGTGATTTCCGAACCGCAGCTCAGTGCGGCGGAGCGGATGTACATGCCGCAGATCGCCGGCGGGGCGGTGACCACCATGCGGCACATGTTGAAGGTGCTCTTCGGGAAAGGAAGCCTTACGGTTCACTATCCCGAGGAGACCCGCGCGCTGCGCGCGGAAAACTACCGGGGGGTTCATCGCCTTAATCGCGACGAGCAGGGTAGGGTCGCTTGCGTAGCCTGCTTCATGTGTGCGACGGCCTGCCCCGCCAACTGCATCCACATCGAGGCCGGCGAGGCTCCCTGGCCCGACCGCGAAAAGTACCCGGTCAAGTTCGAGATCGACGAGTTGCGCTGCATCTTCTGCGGAATGTGTGAAGAAGCCTGTCCGGTGGACGCCATCGAGTTGACGCCGGTGTACGACTTGGTAGGTTTGACTCGTGCCCAGATGAACTTCGACAAGGACAGACTGCTGGAGATGTACGACCGGACCAAAGACGCCAAACCGCGCAAGAACCCGCGGATCACTGGGTATCCCGGGACGGGCAATCGATCTTCGGCTGCCCCGGAGAAGGAGGGCTCTGCCTCTTGACCCCGACGACCATCGCCATTGTTTATCTGCTGTTTGCCCTCGGGGGGGTGGCGGTGTACTTCGCGCTTCCCGGCGGACCGCGGTCAGCCCGGATGGCCGGCCTGCTGTTCGGGGTCGCGGCGATTCTGGGATTTGTGATTCTGGCGGTGGGGCGGATCCTCCCGGAGGGGGAACCCAAAGTCGCTTTTGCGGTATTCGCCGCGGCGGCGGTCTTCGGGGCCGGCAAGGTGATTACCCACTCCAAACCCGTATACAGCGCCATCTACTTTGTGCTGGTAGTGTTGTCGGTGGCGTCTTTATTGGTGCTCCAGCAGGCAGAGTTCCTGGGTATCGCCCTGGTCATTGTGTATGCCGGAGCGATCCTGGTGACCTATGTGTTCGTCATCATGCTCGCCCAGCAGAGTGGAGCATCGGAGACGGATACACGAGCCCGCGAGCCGTTCACCGCAGTGCTGGTGGGTTTCGCCACCATGGCTGCCGTTGCGGGGCAGGCGGGACAACTGTCGGAACATGGCGAGGCGCCGCTTGCTCTGGAGCGTGCGGGGCATGCAGTTGTGGTCGCCGACGGTGATGCGGGCGCCGAGATGCTGAAGGGTGGCAACACTGCCCAAGTGGGTTTCGAGTTGCTCTCCCGCTACGTTGTAGCCCTGGAAATCGCCGGGGTGTTGCTCCTGGTGGCGATGGTCGGGGCGATCGCCCTGGCGAAGAAGCGCGTGCCCACGGACGTTCCCCTGCCGGAAACGCCGTCGCTGGGCCAGATCGGTCGGGATGTGGCGCCGTTCTAGCGGCGCAGAACTGGACGAGAATGGGGACATGGACAGCGTGACACCATACGTCATCCTGGGCGCGGTCCTCTTTGCGATGGGACTGGTTGGATTCCTATCCCGGCGCAACCTGATCGTGATGTTCCTTTCGACGGAGGTCATGTTCCAGGGGGTGATTGTGAACCTGGTAGCCTTCGGGCGGTTTCACCACAACCTGCAGGGGCAGAGCTTCGGGGTGTTCCTGCTGGCCATCGCCGCGGTGGAAGCTGGGCTGGCGTTAGGCCTGGTGGTGCTCTTGTATCGGCGAAGACGCACCCTTGATTCTGAAGCATGGTCTACCATGTGCGGTTGACCGTCGGCGAGACGGTCAGACTTTGGACTGAAACGATGGACGATGGAATCTGAGACCCTGGATAGTCTGAGGATTCTTGGAATCCTGATTCTGCTGCTTCCGCTTACGGGGGCGGTGCTGGCCGGCGGGCTAGGCCGTCCGCTGCTGCGCGGGCGAAGCCACTTCCCGGTCATCGCCGGGGTGCTCGGCGCGGTCATCTGTTCGGTCATCGTGTTCGCCAAGATCTTCGGTTTCTCTCACCACGAGGGCGCTTCGGTATCCTGGATGGTCCCGGTCTACGACTGGCTGGCGGCGGGTGACGGGACGTGGTTCAAGGTGCGGTTCCTGTTTGACCCGCTCACCTGTGTGATGCTGGTGACGGTCACTTTCATCTCGCTGCTGGTGGTGGTCTACTCGCGGGACTACATGCGCGAGCACGACCATCCCGAGCGCGGTTACGAGCGTTTCTTCGCCTTCCTGGGGTTGTTCGTCTTCTCGATGTGCGCCCTGGTGCTGGGGGGCAACTTCGTGCTGCTCTACCTCGGTTGGGAGGCGGTGGGACTCTGCAGCTACCTGCTGATCGGATTCTACTATCACAAGCCGTCCGCAGCGGCGGCGGCGAAGAAGGCTTTTCTGGTCAACCGCATCGGCGATTTCGGTTTTGGTCTAGCCATCCTGCTGATCTATCTGACCATCGGCCACCTCGACTACACGACGGTGTTCGAGGCGGTCAAAGCGGCGATGGCGGATCATGGCCACGGCGATCCGGAGGCGTTGGGACAGATTCTGGGCATCAACGCATCGGCGGCGGGCGCGGTTATGGAGAACATCCAGAACCGGGTAACGATCATCGCCTTGCTGCTGTTCTGCGGTGCGGTGGGCAAGAGCGCTCAGCTTCCGCTGTACATGTGGTTGCCCGACGCGATGGAAGGTCCGTCGCCGGTTTCTGCCCTGATCCACGCGGCGACGATGGTCACCGCGGGCGTTTACATGGTGGCACGCTGCGGGGTGATCTTCGCAGCCTCTCCGGTGGCGATGACGGTCGTGGCAGTTGTCGGGGGGGTGACCGCCCTGTTCGCCGCGACGATCGCCCTGACCCAACACGATATGAAGCGCATCCTGGCGTACTCCACGATCAGCCAGCTCGGGTACATGTTCCTCGGGCTGGGTTGCTTCGCTGCGGCGTCGGCGGTCTTCCACCTGTTCACCCATGCGTTCTTCAAAGCCCTCCTGTTCCTCGGAGCCGGCAGCGTGATGCACGCCATGGGCGGGGTCATCGATCTGCGGCAGTTCGGCGGGCTCCGCCGGGTCTTACCGTGGACCTATCGCACGTTTGTAGTCGGTTCGTTGGCGCTGGCGGGGTTCCCGCTCCTGGCGGGGTTCTGGAGCAAGGACGAGATTATCCATGCGGCGTTCACCCATCGGCCTATCCTGGGTGCGCTGGCGCTGCTTACCGCGGTGCTGACGGCGTTCTATACGTTCCGCATGGTCTTCCGGGCGTTCGCAGGTGAGGAGCGCATCCCCGAAGGCGTACACGCTCATGAGTCCGGCGGCTGGATGCTGTTTTCACTGGGCGTCCTGAGCATTGGAGCCATCTTCGCCGGTTACTTCGGCGTAACCGTTCACGCAGGCGGTTTCCTGGGGATTTTCGAGCCGCACGGGGCTTTCCATCACTTCCTCGAACCGGTGATGAGGCCGTTTGCGGAGGCTGCCCACGGAGGGGGGGGGGATCACGGCGGAGGCCACTGGCTCATGTACTTGTCGGCGGCGCTGGCGATCGGTGGCATTTTGGCGGCGTACGTGTTTTACGTTACGCGACCTTGGCTGCCGGGCCTGTTCCGCACCGCCTATCCCGACGTACATCGCTGGCTGTTCAACAAGTACTACGTTGACGAAGGTTGCGATAGTTCCATCGTCCAACCGCTCCGGCGCAGCGGACGGTGGTGCTTCGGGCTGGACGAGTATCTGATCGACGGGATTTTGTGGGTCATAACCGCAGTGCCGCGCGTGCTGGGCTTTGCCCTGCGCACGTTGCAGCACGGCGCTTTGCAGGGTTACGGACTGTCGATGGCCACCGGGTTGGCCATCATGGTGTTACTGGTGTTGTTTTGGTAACGCAGGTGGACACGTAGACGTGGACAGCTGGATTCTAACCCTGGTGATCTTCGCGCCGTTGGTGGGGGCGGTGTTTCTGGCTTTCGCCCCGCGCGAAGCCCATGATCTGGTTCGGCGCGGAGCGCTGGCGATCTCCAGCTTCGTCCTGGTGCTGACGGTCATCGCGGTGGTGTTGTACTACCAGGCTGGCGGTGCGGCGTCCGGGACGGGCTTTCGCCTGGTACGGAGCGTAGCCTGGCTGGGGGACACATCGGTTCTCGGCGGCGGGCGGATCGACGTCAAATACGCGGTGGGAATCGACGGTATCAGCGTCTGGTTGCTACTGCTTACGGCGTTCCTGATGCCACTGTCGATCTGGGGGAGCTTCTCCGCCATCAAGAATCGGGTGCGCGACTACTACGTGTTCATGCTCCTGTTGCAGACGGGCATGATGGGCGTGTTCTGCGCCTTGGACCTGCTGCTGTTCTACGTCTTCTTCGAGTTCACCCTGATTCCGCTGTTCTTCCTCATCGGTATCTGGGGTGGGCCGGATCGGCGGCGGGCAGCCCACAAGTTCTTCATCTACACCGTCGCCGGCAGTGTGCTCACCTTTGCCGGAGTCCTGTTCATCGCCTATTTTGCCTACGCCCATGGCGAAGGTCGCGAGTTCACCCTGGACATCCGCAAGCTGACGGCGCTGGGCCAGTCCGGGGCGATACCAGCCCACGTGCAATGGTGGTTGTTCGGTGCTTTCGCTGCCGGGTTCGCCATCAAAGTACCTCTGTTTCCGCTGCACACCTGGTTGCCTCTGGCCCACACCGAAGCCCCCACCGCGGGCAGCGTGATCCTGGCGGGCGTGCTGCTCAAGCTGGGCACCTACGGATTCTGCCGTCTGTCGCTGCCGCTCCTGCCTCTGGGCGTATGGGCTTGGGCTCCGTTCATGTCGGTCTTGGCGATCATCGGGATCATCTACGCCGCTCTGGCTGCCT
>JAAEQG010000057.1 GCA_024231775.1 bacterium | reverse complement strand
GCGCGGGTGACGCCTGTCCGGTCGACTCGAAATCCACGGACATCTGCCGCGAGAGCAACGGAGACTGCGACCCGGAGGAGGTCTGCAACGGCACGAACAACGACTGCCCGGCCGACGCAAAATCCAGTGCCGGGTGCCGCGATTCCGAGGGCGTATGCGACCCGGCGGAGATCTGCGACGGTGTTGGTGACGATTGTCCGGCCGATGCGAAATTAACAACCGAGTGCCGCGCATCAGGGGGCGAATGCGACCCGGCAGAGGTCTGTAACGGCACGAACAACGACTGCCCGAACGACGCGAAATCCACGGCTCTGTGCCGTCCCGACGCGGGGCTGTGCGACATCGGCGACTACTGCGATGGTGTAAACGACGACTGTCCGGCCGATGAGGTCGCTGCTGACAGTGTGCAGTGCAACACCTCGCCCTATGCCCCGGCGACCCAGTACCAGTGCAGCTCCGAAGAATGCGGAGGCACGCCAGAGGAATTGCCGTACTACCAGTACTGCAACGGCACCGATAACTTCTGTCCCACCGACAACCTCGAGGAAGGAACATGGCAGGACACTGGACCATGCGCCCCGGACGAGCTCTGCGACATCGCCGGGGACGGCACGTCCTACTGCGCGTATTGCCCACAGGGCTGCACGGGCAGCACCTGTAACCAGTGCGATACCGGAGACTGCTGCGATGGAGCCACGCATAGGTACATGGACACGAGCGAGCAGTGCAGAACTAGCGCGGAGCCAGGATATTCCGAGCTCGGATGCAGCGGCGACTGCGGTGGACAGCCCCAGGTACGGGACTACTTCCGCTACTGTCCCGGGGACAGCGTGGACTGCGACGACTCGAACCTGAATCCAGGCGGCTGGACCGCGAACGGACCCGCTTGCACCGGGGATCAGCCCTGCGTCTCGGGCGTCTGCCAGGATGCCTGCGACGACGGATGCTTGAACAATGCGTGCTGCGAGTGTCTCGCGGCCGACCCCTGCTGTGACGACTCCACGTGCACCTTCCTCGGGGGCTCCACCTGGTGCGGAACCATCTCCACCGAGTATCAGTGCGCCGGCTCGTCCTGCGGCGACGACGTGGAATCCCGGATATTCCAGAATGTCTGCACGGGCGATACCGGGGCCTGCACCGGCAGCCCAGCTCTGAAGCAGGACTGGGCATCGTCCGAGGACTGCAACAGCGATTCATTGTGCGAGGTGGACGCGGGCACGTACTACTGCGACGAGTGCGCAAACGGCTGCAACACGGACTCTTGCTGCGCGTGCGACCCGTCCGACCCCTGCTGCGATGACAACGACTGCGATGTCATGGGCTCGGGCGAAACGTGCGGTCTGTCTTCGTCCGTGTACCAGTGTTCGAGCATCTGCGACGGCACGGCCCGGGAAGGCACGGTTGTTCCCCAATGCACCGGCTCCACCACCACCTGCGACGGCATGTCGTCTCCCACATGGACCTCGCAGACCCCGTGCTCGTCCACCCAGATCTGCGACACCAACGGCACTTCCTATGCCCAATGCAACAACTGCAACAACCCACCAGGCGCCGACTACTGCGACAGCGGCAACGCCTACCACTACGCAAACCCCGGCACCTGCACCGCGAGCGCCTGCGACTATGGTCCCACCGAGGAGGTATGTGTCATGGACTGCTCAAACGGCAATTGCGGGACTTGCGCGACTGTGGCAGTAGATAGTTTTGCATACGATAACAAAATTTCTGGGACAAGTTTCGAATTTGATCACTCGTTAGTAGCAAGAAACGATAACGACAGAATTGTAATAGCCGGTGTTGTAATTGAACATGATAATGTAGCTGAAAAGGACGTTGATTTAACGGTAACCTACGATGGTATTGATATGGTGAAAATAGCAGATCTTTATACTGACACAAATGGTGGTGTAACGAGATATGAGTACTGTTCATTGTGGTATATACTGGATGCCAACTTACCTGCATCGGCCGACACTTATGAGGTCGGCGTTTCATCAACTTTCGATCCCAGCGACGATTATATGGCCGGTGCTGTGAGCTATACCGGAGTAGATCAAAGCGCACCATATCATTGGCAAGCAACAACAACCACCACAGATAGTGTTACTAGTATTCAG
>JAAEQG010000056.1 GCA_024231775.1 bacterium | reverse complement strand
TGCCTGATCTTCGGGAACAACGTTACGCGGCTGTTCATTCTGCTGGTCGCGTTTACGGTCGCCAACGGTTACTGGTTGGGGGCTTCCAGGGTGGCTGCCGCGTTTGGCGGCATGATCGCCGCCGTCGTGCTCGCGCTTCCGTTGGGTAAGGCGTGCGCAGGCGCAATGGGGGCGGTCGTCGGCACCACAGGTCTGACCAACCGGATGGTCAGCATCGGGGTAGCCGCGGTGATTGTCGCGGTGGTGATTACCATCGGGCTTCAGGTCGCGTTGAATCGAGCCCTGAAGCGCCGACCGGCGTGGAAAGAATACGACCGGCCAGTCGGCGCCGGGATCGGGCTGTTCGAAGGTGTGCTGCTCGGTTTCGTTGTGCTGTGGGCGGTTCTGGTGCTGGAACCCGGCATGGCGATCTCGCTGGCGCGGTCGGACGGTACGTCCCCATCAGCTCCGATGGCTCGCTGCGTGTCAGCCGTAGCTGCCCAGGCTCGGGCGAGCATTCTCGGTAGGCTGGCGGGCGTAGCCAACCCGCTCGCCGAGATGCGTCTGATCGCCCTGTCCCAGA
>JAAEQG010000055.1 GCA_024231775.1 bacterium | reverse complement strand
TCTTCCGGCCAGCGTGGCAGTCGCCCTTTCCCTGGCTGGCCCGCCCTCGTCGGCGCTGGCCGGCAGCCGCTCGTTGCGGCTCACGGTGGCGGCGGGATCGACGGGCCCTTCTCTTGAGTTGCCATCTACGGTGGAGTGCCGATATGGCACATTTCCGCAACTTCCGCAAACCTGGCCCCTTTCGGCGCGGGGGACGCTGTTCTTCCGGCCAGCGTGGGATAAACAGTGTCCCTACTTCTCGTTGCTGCTATGGGCGAGAGCAGTCAGTTTCCGGCTGGCTGGACGGCCCTGCTCCGGTATCGTCGTCGACCAGTTGCTCGTGGCCCCGGACTCGAAGCCATCAGAGAAAATCCCGACGGCGCGCTTGAAGATTGCTCCTGAGTTCCCAGCAACATAGCTCGCGCTCCCGGACTGCGAGACTGCTCGCAGGAGCGTTGGCGGATCAGTGGTCCCGTTGAGAGTCCAGGTCTCACCGACGTCGGTTGACCTGAGGATTCGCCCGGAGCTTCCGACCGCCCAGCAGGAATCTCCCTGGCAGTGCAGTTCCTTCAGGAAGTGGGATATGGCGCCGGTGTGTTTCACCTGCCAGGTACTACCGCCGTCATGGCTCTTCAAGACTGCCTCGTTACCGTTGTTACCGACGATGATGCCAATGTCGGAATCAAAGAAGTAGATTCCACCGACAACCGCGCTGCCGCCGAAGTCGTGAACCAGGCTCCAGTTTCCGCCGCCGTTCGTGGTCCTGTAGACCCTATCGGGCAGGTTGTAATCTGTCCCACCCACGGCATGACCGGTACTCTCGTCAACGAAGTGCATCACCCGGAATGTGACGGAGGTTCCCGTCGTCAAGCGCGACCAGCTTGCCCCGGTATCGATGGTCTTGTAGATCGCGCCAAGGAACCCGCAGGCATAGCCGATCTCGCTGGTAGGAAAATCCACGACGTAGAGGCCGTAGCTGTCAACAAAGAACGTGGGCGCCCAGCTAGAACCGCTGTCAGTTGTCCTCAGGATCATCGCTCCGTATGTAGGTGCGGCATCAAAGGCGGCAACAAACCCGGTGGTGCTCGTGGCAAAGTCAACGTCCATCAGGTACGCGCCGGCTACCGGTCTGGTTGAGGTCCAGGTACTTCCGTCAGTTGTCCTGAGTATCACGCCCCCGGAGCCAGTGCCCCAGCCGACGGCGAACCCGGTTTGCTCATCCACGAAGTGCACGCCAAACAGATCGTCGGTCACTCCGGAGGGTAGAGAGATCCATTGTGCCAGGGCAAGTTGACACGGCAGGAGGGCCGCCAGGATGAAGTAAACAAGAGAACCTCCGCGATACGAGCTTCGCAAGGTGGCCCTCGGAAGCGCCAGAACCTCCGCCGCCATCACCAGGGGCCGGCAGCTTGAAGGGCCTCGCGCCTTCAGGGCCTCCAACGTAGAGTGTGAGATATGGGACTCGGAGTCCCCAAATGCTTGTCGGTTGCTGTTCATCCGTTGCGGCCCTCCCGTTGCTGGCTATTATTAGCCAAGGCCCAAGCGAAGTGCAACTCTGCGCTCTCAGGCGCCGGATCGGCTTGAGCCTCCACCACACCCTCCTCACGGCCTCCGTCACGGGATTACACCCGAGGTGGAGGCCGTGGTGGGGGCCCGGGCTGGTCCGACGCTCCGACGCCCGATGTTCGGAGCCCGGAGGGCGGCATATGGTAGCCTCGGGTGTAAACCCGTGGCGGAGTGGCGGCGTCC
>JAAEQG010000054.1 GCA_024231775.1 bacterium | reverse complement strand
TGAACGGCTCGACTAAGCGCGCTGATGATTCCCTGGGTGACGGTGTGCTCGTATCCGTAGGCGTTTCCCACGGCAATCACCGTTTCACCCGGCATCAGGTCGGACGAGGTGCCCAAGTCGATCACCGGCAGTTTCTCGGGCGTCTTGATTTTGATGATCGCCAGGTCGGTCTCCGGATCGCGGCAGACGAGCGTGGCAACATGCCGCTTCCCCTCGGCCATGGTCACCTGGATGTCGCGGACACCGTCGACTACGTGGTGATTTGTAAGAATGTACCCGCGCTGGTCGATTACCACGCCGGTCCCCATGCCGTTTACCCGGCGTCCCAATTCCTGCTGGCCGGTAGCGGAAGTCGGGGCGCTGACGGTCTTCTCACCACGAATGTTCACCACTGCCGGTCGCGCCCGTTGCACCGCCTTGACGATCGGCGTTTGCCTCAGTTCGGAGGCGGTCGCCGGGTAGGGTGTCCAAGACAACACCGCTAAGGCAATCGGGACAATGGCAAATAGCCAACGAGCAATCAGCATCAGCCGGGCGGTTCGGTCGGGCATTGGTTGTCTATCGGCGCGGAGGATTGGGTCTGGGCCACTTGCACGCCAAGTGCGGTGAGGATGCGGGGGCTTTGGCGAGCAATGTCGGGTGGTACCCTTCATTGATCGGTTCCGCGCCAGTGCAGCCTTGATTGGTGGGGTTATGATGCGGTAAACCCAACCCAGACCACCATTTACCCGGCAGCCCGGGTGGTGTCCACAGGGTGTTATGTTTCCGTGAAACAGGAAAGGTGGGCGGACTTTAACGGGTTACGCGGTCCGATTCGGTCTCCAGGCTGACGCGCCTGCGCAATTGCGCGGCTGTCGATGTCGGCTCGGGATCGCGTAGCACGGGCGGATGGAAGACCCAACTGAGCGAGCCCGTGTCGCGACGGGACTGGCTTCGCGGTTGGGAAAGTACCGTGCGGCCGCCGGAACCGAAGGCGTCCGTCGCCGGCGGCGTGGGAATCACTTCCAGGCGCGTCGGCGGGGCGGACGATGGCCGGGCTTCAGGAGACACGGCCTTGGTCGGCCTTGGTTCATCGGGCACGGGCGCGCCAGGGACGGGGGCGCCAGGCACGGGTTCCAGCGATTCGTGCAGAACCGGCTGGCCGTCCATGGCCAAGAATGGTGGATCTCGCGGGTCGAAAACGGGTTGGGTGGGGATCGGATGGAATCGCGAATGGTGGTAGGGTTCCGCGACAGGCACCGGCTCGCCACCGCCACCGCCACCGCCAACGCCACCACCGCCCAATCTGCCACGTAGACAGGGACGGATGCATCGCAGGGGCGAAAACAGCCGGCATAACAGCACCCGGACGCCAACAAGCGGTCCGCGGGGCGGCTCATCGCCCACGATAGGACACGCGGCGCCCTCGTCCCCGGCGGAATCCAAGCAGCTCTCGCCCACGAAAACCGGACCATCGTCCGGCTGGTCCGACTCCGCCAGATCGACCCTGACCGGTGCCGGTTCCAGAAGTCCGGATATGCCCTCGTCGGCCATGGGCATGACCCGGACGCAACCGCCGGCACAGGCGGCCAGCAAAAGCCAGCCCGCGATGGCACGGGTCCGTCTGATTGCTCCGTTCACGGCTGATTGCTCCCGCTTTGTGTCCCACTCGATTGGTCCAGCGCGCGTTGACCCATCGCGCGCAATCGGCCCGTGGAAGGAAAATCGGCAGATCGCAGCCGGAACATTAGGAATAATCGCTACGCTTTGCGCAATCCCCCCAGATCAAGCATGCTACTGGTTAGCCCGGTCGCCTGCGACCGAAAGACTCGTTAGCCCGGTCGCCTGCGACCGGTAAGTGGAGTGGAACGGATTTCTCCCGTCGCAGGCGACGGGGCTAACTGCGGCGGGGGCGAAAGTCAATTGTCACGCCAAACCCGCGACTCAGTCAAAATCCTCTCCACTGCGGGACTGGGCCCAGTCGGCTCCGACCCAGGCCTCCGTTACGGGGCTTGGCTGTCGTTGGACCCAGCGGATCACCACCCGGCCGCTG
>JAAEQG010000053.1 GCA_024231775.1 bacterium | reverse complement strand
GCTGTCGCAATCCCCCGAAGGGTCCTGGTCCGATTTCCACGGCTAACATCTGGGCATTGAAGTTTCTGGAAGTCAAATACATGTCGCAATCCCCCGAAGGGTCCTGGGCCGATTTCCATTTTTCGCGGCGCGCTAACCTCCCCCCGTTTTCGGGCACTTCGGAGGTTAGCGCAACCTGGTGTGGCATGATTCTTGCTAGAAAACATGCAGCTCCGTGTCATCAGGATCTTCCCGTCAAGATGTCAAAGAGCACGCGGGTTGGGGCGACTCTACACATGCCCCTGTATCGTTGGACACCTTTCCTCCCCGGTTTGTTGGAGGGGATCATCGAGTTCTTCGAGAAATCGCACGGCAAGCTGCGCCACCTCGCCGGAGGCGTCGATCAAGGTCCGGAGCATCACCGGCGGTGCGGCCAGAAGGAAGACTCCTCGCCGTCGGGTGCGGTGGGCGACCTCGCCGTTGGCGTCAAGGTCCGGGCCGGTGGGAGTCGCCACGGGGGGCCTCGACTTGTCCTTGCAGTCGCCCCACATGCGCTCCGGCACCTCCTCCGGAGCGCTCGGCAAGGCGTCGAGGAGCCGCGTCCCACGTCCTGCCCGCTCCACCCCGGGGGCGAACCGCGGTCACCGTAGGGGCGGGAGCCGCCATCTCGACGCTGCCATCTCGCCCCGAACGGCATAAGATCGGGGTGGGCCACGCCACGCGGTGCAAGCGCGCCCGTGACCTGGAAGACGAACTTCGATCCCAGAATCTGGCCATGGACGACCACTCCGATATCGAGCAGTTGGTGCGGCAGATCCAGGCGGGAAGATCGCCGGAGGAGAACTTCGAG